>NZ_JAUBUG010000060.1:0-45190 GCF_036705345.1 Microcoleus sp. B3-D2 | reverse complement strand
TCTAGGGAGTAGGGTTTCATTTTTCTCTTTTTTACCACCTCTACTATTGTACCTAATTGTTAAGCAAAGTGCTGTATTGTGCTAGATTTACCAGAAAAATTGTGTGGCGATCGCAATCAACAACGTCCAAACCGCAATTTTGGAAATCATGTAATTCGCCGCCACGTTCAGAATTTAAAGCGATCGCTCAAATCTCTCGATCGCGAAGGATTTCGGTACGTTTACGTCCTCCGTTCCCCAGAGGAAATCGACGCGGTGGAAGTCGAGAGACAACCTTTGTGGAACAATCGCAAAGGCGACTGCGGCCCTTTTGACATCATCGGCGACGTTCACGGATGCTGCGACGAATTGGAACAATTGCTGCAACAGTTGGGCTATCAAATTATCGAAAAATCCAGCGAATCCGATTTGGGGAATTTTCCCACCTACGCGCACCCGGAAGGGCGTAAAGCCGTGTTTTTGGGCGATTTGGTCGATCGGGGCCCGCGCATTCTCGACACCCTCAAACTCGTGCGAAACATGGTACTCGCAGAAACAGCTTTATGCGTACCTGGAAATCACGACATCAAACTGCTGCGAAAACTCAACGGCAAAAATCTCAAAATTAACCACGGACTGGAACAAACCTTAGCAGAAATTGCCGCTTTACCCGATGAATTGCGCGAATCAGCAGTACGAGAAATTCGCCAATTTTTAGATAGTTTGATTGGGCATTACGTCCTCGATGGCGGAAAATTAGTCGTCGCCCACGCCGGGATGAAAGCTGAATTCCAGGGACGCGCATCCCGCCGCATTCGAGATTTCGCCTTGTACGGAGAAACAACTGGCGAAATCGATGAATTCGGCTTGCCCGTCCGCTACAATTGGGCCGCCGAATATCGAGGTCAGGCAGCAGTTGTTTACGGACACACCCCCGTTCCAGAAACAGAATGGTTCAACAATACAGTTGATATTGACACTGGCTGCGTTTTCGGAGGCAAACTAACAGCTTTGCGGTATCCCGAAAGAGAATTTGTCAGCGTTCCTGCTGCTAGAATTTACTGCGAACCTGCCAAACCGATCCTCTTTCAAGACAGCCCAACTCCACTTAACAATAGAGACATTAATTCACCCGCGCTCAATAGCGGTTTTGCGGCAGTAAATCTCACCGCCCAACAGCAGTTTGATGACGTACTGGACATTAGCGACGTACTCGGAAAACGCATTATTTCAACTCGCCTGCAAAGTAACATTACGATTAAAGAAGAAAATGCGATCGCAGCCCTAGAAGTAATGAGTCGGTTTGCCGCCAATCCCAAATGGCTGATTTATTTGCCCCCCACAATGTCTCCCGCTGCTACCTCCAACGAACCAGGACTTTTAGAACATCCAGCCGAAGCATTTAGCTACTACCAACAGCAGGGCATATCGACAGTTGTGTGCGAAGAAAAGCACATGGGTTCCCGTGCAGTTGCGATCGTGTGCCGCGACGCATCGGCAGCTTTACGCCGCTTTGGCATTCTCAGCGAGAGTATGGGCATTTGCTACACCCGCACGGGACGGCATTTTTTCGATAATTCTACCTTAGAAAGAGAATTTTTAGCGCGGGTAAATGTCGCTCTCACTGCGAGCAATTTTTGGGAGAATTTTCAAACCGATTGGGTGTGTTTGGACTGCGAATTAATGCCTTGGTCAGCCAAAGCTCAAGGTTTATTGAAAGAGCAATACGCCGCCGTGGGAACAGCATCTCGTCACGGGTTTGCGGAGGCGATTAAGAACTTAGAACAGGCAAACCAGCGGGGAGTTGAAATTAATTCTTTGCTAACCAGCTATCAAGAGCGAGCCGAACTAGCCGATCGCTATGTTCATGCCTATCAGCGCTACTGCTGGCCTGTGAAATCGCTCTTGGATCTCAAATTAGCACCTTTCCACATCTTGGCAACCGAGGGTACAGTTCACACTGACAAAAATCACTGTTGGCACATGGAACAGATTTCACAAATTTGTAAAGCTGACCCGGAATTTCTGTTAGCTACTGAATACAAAATAGTTGAAATTGCCGATTTTGACAGCAGATCCGCAGGGATTCAATGGTGGGAAAAACTGACGGAGGCGGGAGGCGAAGGAATGGTTGTTAAACCAATGGATTTTATTGTGAAAAATAGCAAAGGACTCGTACAACCTGCGGTAAAATGTCGCGGTAAAGAGTATTTGCGAATTATTTATGGTCTGGAATATTCTTTGCCGGAACATTTAGAAAAATTGCGATCGCGCGGGCTTTCCGGCAAGCGTTCTTTGGCGTTGCGAGAGTTTGCTCTCGGTATAGAAGCATTGGAGAGATTTGTTGCGGGTGCTCCATTGAGACAAGTTCACGAGTGCGTTTTCGGAGTTTTAGCGATGGAGAGCGAACCTGTCGATCCGAGGCTGTAATCTGAAGGTAGAAAGCAGGCGATCGCTCATTCATTTCCTCCTACTAATCGCTGTACTCCCAATGTCGATAAATTCATCATTTGTGCGACTTGCGCTAAATTCATGCCCGAATTTAACAGTTGAGAAACAAGCTCGCGCAAGGCTGATTCGGCCGCCAGCCGTGCTGGTTCGGATTGCTGGTAAGTATTGAGAAACTCTAGTGTTTGAGGATTCCTAAACCTCAACCCCCAACTCCAACTGACAACAGCCGCAGGGAGACAAAACCAAGAAGTTGACTTTCTGATATTCCACCAAAACAAGCTAGGGATACTGAAAACAGACAGCGAATCCTGCTATCAAAACGCAACAGAAGATGAAATGTGCGATCGGCTTTTGATAGATTCTGGCATCTGTCTTGTCAAACATTACGACGCTACCCGATGCAGCGAAGAACCGGATCTAGTCGTGCAAGTTTTTTGGGAAAAATTGAGTCCGGCATAGGTAGAAAGAGCGATGCGCGCCCTACTTTTAATCCGCGAAACAGGTGGGCAATGCCCACCCGGCTCTTAATTAACATCGGATTTTTCATCCGAATTCGATTGGGCGGCTTAACATCGAGTTTTTAACCCTAATTCGCTCCTATTTATAACCTCTATTCTTCTCCGACCAAACGCGGGTTGGTAGCCCCCAAACATAGACAAATCCTTCAGCAGCTTTGTGATCGAATTCGTCCTCTGCGCCGTAGGTTGCTAAGTCGAAACTGTAGAGAGAATTTTCCGATTTGCGGCCAACAATTGTCGCATTTCCTTTGAATAGTTTGAGCCGCACGGTTCCAGTTACTCGCTTTTGCGTGTCCTGAATAAATGCGTCTAAAGCAGTTTTCAAAGGATTGTACCAAAGACCGTTGTAAATCATTTGGCTGTAGGTTTCTTCGATGCCGCGTTTGTACCGCGTCACATCGGCTGTCAGCGTCAAACTTTCTAAGTCTCGGTGCGCCTGCATCAAAACTAAAATCGCTGGTGTTTCGTAAATTTCCCGCGATTTAATCCCGACTAAGCGGTTTTCAATCATGTCAATCCGGCCGACTCCGTGGTTTCCAACTATTTCGTTGAGTTGGGAAATTAAGGCGACTGGTGATAACTCTTTGCCGTTCAAACTGACAGGATTTCCGCAAGCGAAATCGATTTCTATGTATTCGGGTGTGTCGGGAGTTTGTTCGATCGCCTTTGTCATCAAATACACCTCTTCCGGCGGTTCCGCCCAAGGATCTTCGAGGATTCCGGCTTCGATTGCCATTCCTAATAAGTTGCGATCGATACTGTAAGGGGAAGACTTTTTCACGGGCGACGGAATGCCGCATTTCTCGCCGTATGCGATCGTTTCCTCGCGGCTCATTTTCCACTCCCGCGCAGGTGCTAAAATCTTAATCTTGGGGTTGAGCGCGCCGATCGACACATCGAACCGCACCTGATCGTTTCCTTTACCTGTGCAACCGTGGGCGATCGCATCTGCACCGTATTTTTCCGCAGCTTCTACTAACAATTTAGCAATCAGCGGGCGAGCCAGGGCAGTCGAAAGGGGATAACGGTTTTCGTAAAGTGCGTTAGCTTGAATCGCTGGAAACGCATAGTCTTTGACAAATTCTTCGGTAGCATCAATAACTAAAGATTCCGAAGCACCGGATGCTAAAGCTTTTTTGCGGATCGGTTCTAATTCGTCTCCCTGTCCCAAATCCGCGGCCAGAGTAATTACTTCTTCAACACCCCACTCGTTTTTGAGGTAAGGAATGCAGACGGAGGTATCGACTCCGCCCGAATATGCTAGGACAACTTTTTTAGCGCGACTCATTGCTCTTTACATCCTGAATTTAACTGACATCTTGCACCCGCTGTGAATCAGCCTTTTAGGGGCGGGCAAGATGCCCACCCCACAATAAAATTAAATTTTTGTGGCACAGGCATCTTGCCTGTTCGGGAGAATAGTGTAAGATGCCGGCCCCACAATAAAATTAAATTTTTGTGGAACAGGCATCTTGCCTGTTCTGGAGAATGGTGCAAGATGTGATATTTAACCGACTTTTCATTATGCACCTAATTGAGATCGATTCTTGTCAGAAATAGTACAGATTTATATATTCTTTTTTTGCTAAACTTGGCTATTTCGCGGGGGAGTTGCTGCGAAAAATCTGCTACCGTGGGATACGGTAACTCTGGAGATGGGGAAAAACCGTGTTTTTTAGTGTTGTGATTCCGACGTACAATCGTAAACCGATTTTGGCAAAATGTCTACTGGCTTTGGAAAATCAGGAGTTCGGTGAGATTGTCAGAGAGTATGAAGTAATTGTCGTGGACGACGGATCGACCGACGGGACGCTGGAGTGGTTGGCCGCAGATGCCGACTTGTTGCCTCATGTGCGATCGATCGCCCAATGTCACCAAGGCCCAGCCGCTGCCCGGAATTTGGGCGTTGAAGATGCTAAGGGCGATACGATTATTTTTATTGACAGCGATTTGGTGGTAACAGAGCATTTTTTGCAAGCCCACGCAGATGCTTTGCTACAGGGTTACAAAGATACTGATGCGGTTTTTACTTACGGCAGCGTGATTAATACTTGCAATTTCGACAATCCTACTTCGGAACCTTACAAAATAACGGATTTTTCGGCAGCTTATTTTGCTACAGGAAATGTGGCGATCGCCCGCCACTGGCTGCTGGCTGCTGGACTTTTTGACACTCGCTTTCAACTGTACGGATGGGAAGACTTAGAATTGGGTGTTAGGTTGAAAAAATTAGGTTTAAAATTGATTAAATGTCCAGCGGCTGTGGGTTATCACTGGCATCCACCTTTTAGTTTAGAGCACATTCCGGGCATGATTGACCGAGAAATTCAGCGCGGGAGAATGGGAGTTTTGTTTTATCAAAAGCACCCAAGTTGGGAAGTGCGGATGATGATTCAAATGACTGTTTTGCACCAAATACTGTGGGGAGTTTTATCATTAGGTGGGATGCTGAACGAGCGGACGATGACTCCTTTTTTGCAGTGGTTGATTGACCGAGGTAAGCCGCAGTTAGCTTTAGAAATCGCTCGGATTTTTCTGAATTGGTATAACGTGAAAGCCGTGTACGCCGCTTGTGGGGAATTGCAGGTCGAGACAAAGATACCATAAATCAGCCGGACGGTGCAAATAAAATATAAGATATTGTAGGAGTGTTTCAGGGCCCATTGGTGTCAACTTAAGCTCAAATGTAGTAACGGTATACTGGTTGACACTTATGCCTAAATTCTCCTAGCCTTGCTTAAGAAAGGGAATTTACCGGACTCAAGACTTGGATACAAACCAGAGAAACAAAGGATTTTAGTCTTAAGTTGACACCACTGATCGGGGGGTGTTTTAATTGTCATTTCGACTAAGGATATTTGCTTAGAAAACACAATAGCGAGCCACCAGGTAAAGGCAGGCGAAACCCGGTTCTAGACATTGTAAAAATTTTACCTTTAATCCAAGTTGCTTGCTGAGCCTGTGATTTGAGGAATCTCGGCTGTTTTCTTGATGGGCTGCGATAATTAGATTTCCACACATTTTCCCACTCTTCTTATTTTTGATATAATTACAGATAATTTAGGAGTGTGCTATCTACCCAAGAGTTGTGCTGGTTTACCTGAAAGTGTTAGCTACAAACGGTTAATGACTTAAAACTATTCCCACAGGAAAAATTTGAATAATTTGAGGGTCTGCTGTGAATACAACTGACGAGAAAAATCCCAGACGAGAAACAATTAGACTTCCAAACACTGCTTTACAAGAAAATATTTTAATGGTGGACGACAATCCAGAAAGCTTGCGACTTGTATCCCGGCTTTTGTCTAAGCGGGGATATAAAGTGCGGCCGACACGAGATGGCAAATTGGCCCTCAACTTTGCTGTATCGAGTCCACCGGATTTGATTTTGCTGGACATCATGATGCCCGGTATGGATGGCTATCAAGTCTGCGAACAGCTAAAAGCGTCTCCGAAAACGAAAAATATTCCTGTGATCTTTATCAGCTCTTTAAATGAAGTTTTTGATAAAGTCAAAGCTTTTTCGCTGGGGGCGGTAGACTACATTACTAAACCGTTTGAAATAGAAGAAGTCGTAGCTCGCGTCGAAAATCAACTGCTGCTCAGTCGGCTTTCTAAAGAAATTTTAGCAAAAAATGTGCTGTTAGAAGCTGAAATAGAAGAACGCAAGCGGATCGAAGCACAACTACGAGAAAGCCAGCACTGGCTGTCGGCAGTAATTAAAACGAATCCTAATTTATTGTACGTTTACGATTTGATAGAAGAGAGAAGTCTCTACGTCAACCGCGAAATCTATAGCGATATTGGCTACACGTTTGAAGAAATACAGCAGATGGCAGCCACATTTATTCCTAAGTTAATACACCCTGACGATATCCCTGGATTCTTAGAACAAAGAAAAAAAATTGCGACAGCAAAAGATGGCGAAAGCTTTGATTTTGAATACCGGATACAGCATAAGAATGGTGAATATCGGTGGTTTTGCAGCCGGGACAGCGTGTTTGCCAGAACAGCGCAGGGCCAACCTTGGAAAATTCTGGGAACTGCTGCTGAAATTAGCGATCGCAAACAAGCAGAACTCGAACTTAAAACAGCTTTAGCTGCTTTGGAACGGCAAATCAAGCAACGATTTCTTCTAGAAACAATTACTCTCGAAATCCGCTACAGCTTAAATCCCGAGCAAGTTTTTCAAACCGCGGCGGCCCAAATAGGTCGAATTTTTAATGCCGATTGCTGCTTGATTCACACCTACACAGAAAACCCAGTTCCCCGAATTTTTAATGTCGCTGAGTACAGAAAAGGCCCATCACAATCACTTTTAGATTTAGAAATCCCCGTAGAGGGCAATCCTCACGTTCAGTTTTTATTGTCCCAAGATCAAGCTGTAGTTTCTGACGATGTTTTTTCCGAACCCCTGCTAGAAAACGTCAGAGATTTGTGCTGTCAAATAGGTTTGAAGTCGCTGATATCCATCCGCACTTCCTACCAGGCAAAAGCCAACGGAATGATATGCTTGCACCAGTACGATAGCCCGCGTCACTGGACGCAGGATGAGATCAGATTATTGAACGCTGTGGCGGCACAGATGGGAATTGCGATCGCTCAAGCCAATCTTCTCGAACAAGATAAACAACAGCGACTTAAACTTCAACAGAGCGAAGCTAGTCTAGCAGCAGCCCAGAAAATTGCCCATATCGGCAGTTGGGAATTTGATTTAGTCACCCATAAAATTACTTGGTCAGAAGAAGTATTCCGCATTTTTGGTCTTGACTCAACTGCAACTGAACCGACATCTGCCCAACTTTTAAAGATGTGTCATCCCGGCGACAGACACTTGTTTCAAAAAACTGTCACCCTCACTATCTCGCAAGGCATTTCCTACAAAAGAGAGTTCCGATTTTTTCATACTAGCGGTCAAATTATCTACGTGGAAGGAAGGGGAGAAGCGGTTTTTAACGAAACCGGGGAAGTAATCAAACTGTTGGGAACAGTAATGGATATTAGCGATCGCAAACAAGCCGAAGCTGCTTTGCTTCTTAGTGAAGAACGTTTTGAGCTGGCTTTTGAAGGCAGTGCGATGGGATTGTGGGATTGGAATCTTGTCACGGCCGAAGTCTATTTTAATTCGCGGTGGAAAACGATGCTAGGATATGAAGTAGAGGAAATAGAAAATAATATCGCATCGTGGGAGCAACTGGTACATCCAGAGGATTGGCGTTCGGTTAAAGCAGCGCTAAATGCTCACCTAGAAGGCAAAGAGCCGACTTACGAAAAGGAATTTCGGATGCTGACAAAATCCGGCGAGTGGAAGTGGATTTTGAGTCAAGCGAAGGTGATGGAACGCGACGCTTCGGGAAATCCTGTGCGGATGACGGGCACGCATACCGATATTAGCGATCGCAAACAAGCCGAAGCAGATTTGCTACTTAGCGAACTGCGAGAACGGGAAAAAGCGCAACAGTTAGAACAAACTCTGGAATACTTAAAAAATGCTCAATCCCAGCTCATTCAATCCGAAAAAATGTCAAGTATCGGGCAAATGGTAGCGGGAGTTGCCCACGAAATTAATAACCCGGTCAACTTCATCTACGGCAATATTCTTCCCGCCAAACAGTACGCTTGCGATTTAGTAAAATTGCTCAGCCTTTATCAGCAACACTATCCCGCACCAGTTCCCGAAATAGCTCAAGAATTGGCAGAAATCGAGGTAGATTTTATCGCTGACGATTTTCCGAAAATCATGGCTTCTATGCAAGAAGGTGCTAATCGAATTAAGCAGATAGTGCTGTCTTTGCGAAACTTTTCGAGACTTGACGAAACAGAGCGCAAAGTAATAGACATTCATGAAGGGATAGAAAGCACTTTGGTGATTTTGCAGCACCGATTGCAGTCACAGCCAAAACGTCGGGAAATTCAACTTATTAAAAATTACGGCACACTGCCAAAAGTCGAGTGTTATCCGGCTCAATTAAACCAGGTATTTATGAATTTGTTGTTGAATGCGATCGACGCTGTGGAAGAGTCATCAGCAAGCTGTACTTGCAAAGTTAACCAAATTCGCATTGTTACTGAAGTCAGCCGAAAAAACCAAGTGTGTGTGCGGATTTCTGACAGCGGGCCCGGTATCCGTCCCGAAGTTCAGTCAAGGATATTTGACCCGTTTTTTACTACCAAACCGATCGGCAGCGGCACTGGTTTGGGGTTGTCGATTAGTTACCAAATTGTTAAACACAGGCACGGCGGTAAGTTGGAGTGTCATTCAGAAGTTGGCCGGGGAACAGAATTTGCGATCGAACTTCCGATTTCGCAAAAGTTGAAAATTAACAGTTAGGATAAGCTGTTATATCCTGTCCGGCCAATTAACCATAATTATTGTAGGGGCGAGTCCACCAACAATCTCTAATATCAGCCTGAGACGACCGTAAACCCGCCCCGATCGTCCAATTGGGGGCAATTGAACGGAAACCATATTAATCGTCTATCAGAACCTATTTTAGGTTGCGTCATAACCTGGCATTTTATCCAGTATTTCTTGCTAACAGTCTGTGATTGAGTATAATTTAATCCTAAGCCTGATATAATAAAAAGTTAGCCTTGAAAGCCTCCAGACGTTACGCTGCTAAAATTAGTAGTGAATATTACAGTTGCTCTTATACAAATTCTGTCAACATACGTCTGCTGTAGCGTCTACCACATTTTTACTGAATTATGACTGACTCAATTCGCTTCCTCATGTGTGCTCCTGACCACTACGATGTGGATTACGTGATTAATCCGTGGATGGAGGGCAACGTACACAAATCATCGCGCGATCGCGCCGTCGAACAGTGGGAAAAACTCTACCACGTGCTCAAAGACAACGCGGTGGTAGACCTGGTACCGCCGGCCAAAGGCTGGCCGGATATGGTTTTCACCGCCAACGCAGGCTTACTTTTAGGCAATACCTTCGTCCTCAGCCGTTTCTATCACAAAGAACGCCAAGGCGAAGAACCCTATTTCAAAGCATGGTTTGAAAGCAAAGGTTTCACGGTGCACGAACTCCCGAAAGACTTGCCGTTTGAAGGCGCGGGCGATGCTTTGCTCGATCGCGAAGGACGCTGGTTGTGGGCCGGCTACGGCTTCCGTTCCGAACTCGACTCGCACCCGTTACTAGCAAAATGGCTCAACATAGAAGTGCTTTCGCTGCGTTTAGTTGACGAACGTTTCTATCACCTAGACACCTGTTTTTGTCCCCTGACAGGTGGCTATTTGCTCTACTATCCAGCAGCATTTGACTCCTACTCCAACCGCTTAATTGAAATGCGAGTTGCGCCGGAAAAACGCATTGCCATTGAAGAAGCAGATGCCGCCAATTTTGCCTGCAATGCCGTCAATATTGACAAAGTAGTGGTAATGAACAAGGTTAGCGAAGCCTTGAAAACGCGCATTACTCAGGCAGGTTTTCAAGTAATTGAAACGCCGATGACCGAATTCCTGAAAGCGGGCGGCGCCTGTAAGTGCTTGACGCTGCGGGTAACGGAACCGATTCAAGAAGATGGATCGCCAAACGTGATGGTAGAAAGCCGCACAATTCGCATGGAAGGTCACTTGCTCGATGCTGGTTTAATCAGCCGCGCTTTAGACTTAATTATCGAAAACGGCGGCAGTTTCCAAGTCCTCAATTTCAATTTAGGAGAGCAGCGGCAAAGCACATCATCTGCGGATGTTAAAGTTTCGGCTCCTTCCCACGATGTGATGGAAGAAATCATGGGAATGCTGATTGACTTGGGTGCAGTTCCTCCGCCGCAAGAGATTTGCGACGCTATTTTAGAGCCGGTAGTGCAAGATGGCGTCGCCCCGGACGACTTTTATGTGAGTACGATTTATCCCACCGAAGTGCGGGTAAACGGTCAGTGGGTGAAAGCGCAAAATC
Source organism: Microcoleus sp. B3-D2 (assembly GCF_036705345.1). Taxonomy (NCBI): domain Bacteria; kingdom Bacillati; phylum Cyanobacteriota; class Cyanophyceae; order Oscillatoriales; family Microcoleaceae; genus Microcoleus; species Microcoleus sp. B3-D2. Next base: position 34,330 of record NZ_JAUBUG010000060.1, on the reverse strand, counting down.
AGCGGATGGACGGTGCTGTTGCTATTACGGAAACTGCTGATGGCCCAGTTGCTAAATGCAAATTATTGCGCGATTTAAAAGTAGGAGAAAAAGTAGTTGTTGATGTGGTCGGCATCCGCACTGTCCGCAAAACAGAATCGCGGGAACAGCGCAATTCTCAAGAATTCAGCTTTATGTCCGGCAGCGTTTCTAGCGAGCGCCGCGTAGAATTGGTAGTGGAACAAGTAGCGTGGGAATTGCGCCAAATTCGCGATCGCGGTGGCAAAGTTGTAGTTACGGCGGGGCCTGTTGTCATCCATACCGGCGGTGGCGAACATTTAGCGCATTTGATTCGGGAAGGTTACGTACAAGCTTTGTTAGGTGGAAATGCGATCGCAGTTCACGACATGGAACAATCGAATATGGGAACCTCTTTAGGGGTTGACATGAAACGTGGCGTAGCTGTGCGCGGCGGACACCGACATCACTTGAAAATAATTAACACTGTGCGGCGTTACGGGAGTATTGCAAAAGCTGTTGAAGCCGGGCTGGTTACTAACGGTGTGATGTATGAGTGCGTCAAGAACAATATACCGTTTTCTCTTGCCGGTTCGATCCGCGATGACGGCCCGCTTCCCGACACCCAAATGGATTTAGTGAAGGCTCAAGAAGAATATACTGAGCTGTTACGCGGTGCGGATATGGTGTTAATGCTGTCGTCTATGCTGCACTCAATTGGTGTGGGAAATATGACGCCGGCTGGTGTGAAGATGGTGTGTGTGGACATTAATCCGGCGGTGGTGACGAAATTGAGCGATCGCGGTTCGATCGAATCTACTGGAGTTGTTACCGATGTGGGATTGTTCCTGAGTTTGTTGGTGAATCAATTGGATAAATTGACTAGCCGCCATCATGTAACTCAATCTGTTTAGATTCGGCGGTTGAAACCGCGTCTATACAAACGAAGTCCGCCTGCGCGGACTGAATAATAGAGGCTGGTAGGGTACGCATTGCGTACCTTACAGAGCCGATAATGCTCATTATCATCGCTCAAAATGCGCCCCAATAAATTGAGCTATCTCCCTTTCGATCGCCCTTTTCTCCTGCAGAGGATGTAATTTCTAAATTAGGGGCGGTGACGGCAGACAAATCGCCCGGTAAAGACCTAATTCGCAACTCATTTAGCAAAGCATTAATATTGTTCGGCTCAGCATCCAGAATGCTTGCCAGCGGCAGCAGATTTTGCACTGCATATTCGCCGAGTCGAGCATTAATACTCTCTGCTAAATAGCAGAGCATAATGTATCTGCTACTGCTACTGATAATATGAAATATTTTATTCAACTCATCAAAGTATTGAGTCCCCGGTATAGATGCCGCGATTTGGGTTTCACCCTTCCAGAATAAATCTACATGAATTTGACTAGCTGGCGAAACTTTAGCCTTTGCAATCCAGATGATATCGAGGATTAGTTCAGAGTCGCGCTCGTGGAAAATCAGCCGCTTTAAACCAGATAGAAATTCTGGAGAATTTAGCGTATTTTGCCATTCTAGACACCAATCATTACTTTTAGCATTTAGGGCATTTTTGACCGTCGTCGGACGTTCAATCACATCTTTTAATAAAGAAAGACTTCCCGCAGCTTTGGCAAATTTTGGGGAGATTTGCTGGTGCAGTATCTGGTTGGGATCAATGTAATCTTTGCGCCAAGGTGCGTCCGGGATGAGAACTTCACAGGCGGGAGCAAGTGTGATGTTAGCAGTAAGTATCGGTGGGTTTTTAACTGTGCATCCTTCTAATGACTGTTGAGATTCTAGACGGCAGATGACCTCGATCGCAGAGTTTTTATCTGCTGCGTTTAAAGGTGTGTTGCTGTACTCTGCTGCTAATTCTTCGAGAAAATCTAGGTAATCTTGCACAACAGGCGATATCCCTTGTCCTAAAAGCTGATAGACTTCGGAAAATGGATTAGAAACCGCTATAGTTGTGCGGCGGTTGCCGAAAAAAGGCACGTCATCCAAAAAAGCGTATTTTGGCCGCCAAAACTTACCCCTAGACTCATCCCACAGACATTGACGGTGAGCAAAGCGCTTTTGAATTTGCTGGCGTTGTTCGCTGGAAATACTGCCTTTGATGAAAGTATTATCGAGATACTTGTAAATTGCCTTTACTGATTGTAAATGTGCGTTTAAATCGTCGGATGTCGTGATTTCAACTGTCATTTTCCCAAGTTTTGATTAGTGTATCAAAGTGGTCGATAACTGTAGTGGTATCTACAGGCTGAAAACCAAGTGCAGTTCTGATTTCGGGCTTCAGCAAGTCGCGCTCAGGGCGTGCAAATAAAAATTTTTGGCTAGCAACTAAGCGAACATCTTGAATGAAACAGACATCTTTAGCGCGATACAGCCTCGGTTCAGGTATCGCCGCGCCGGGATATTGGCTTAACTTTTGAGGATTTTGCTCGACAGGAACCCAAGGCTTATCTGCGAGTGTTTCAGCCAGTGTTTTGTTGGTATTGGCAATTTTCGTATGTTTTAGTTCATCCCAATTATCATTATCAATGATGTAGTTAAAAACAGCAATGCAAGCATCGGTTACTGCAACTGCACCTGAACGATTTGCGGTTTGAATTAGATTGTCAACAGCAGCTACAATGTCATCTGCACTCAAGGTTCTTCGCATACCCAAACCCTCGAAAAAATCGAGCCAGAGTAGCTCATCCTGCGAATAAAATTCCATGTCTGGAATAGCTGCTAAATTTCCGACAATGTTGCGGATTACTTGATTTTCAGGAGTGTAAATTAATTCGGCAGATCGTAATCTGCGATCGCTACAGCGTACCAAACGCGCTTTTTTAAGCTCTTCCTTAAATGAGGAAGCATCCTCTCCTCCCTTTTCTAGTTCTTTGCAAGCTTCACTCAGATGATCTCGAATCCAGGCCAGCGCCGTTAATTGTTCTTCCGGGGCAAATGACGCATACTCAGGCAACAAGCACTCGCGAATTAGTCTAGCGCGATTCAGTACCGGAACTTGCAAAAGTTGGAATAGCCGCAGCCATTCCCGGTTTTGTTCTAGGCGTAAAAGCCTCAACGTACCTGCAATTTCTGGCGGTTCGTATCCGCCGCCAGGAAGGTAGACATTTTCATCGTTGAGGGAAACTATTTCGTTGGAAGTTGTGGGGTAAATTGGAAGTTGACGCAGCTTATTGAGGCTATCTTGGTTGTAATCTAGTGGCTCTGAATTTCCCAGGAAATTGAGGAGAGATGTATAATGCTTTTGGTGGTAGGGTGGCAAACCTCGGGCGTAGCGCGAAGATACTGTATCTAGGACATCTGGGCCAACGACAAACGAAATTAACTGATTTTTGTGTCGTTGGGCAAATTGTGCGATCGCACTTTCAAGTTTTACTGGTGCTTTGACAAGCGTCACCCCAAAATACTGTACAGCTTCCATCATTTCCGCTGCAATATTATCGCCGCCCAACAAAGGAGTGTCAAGTTTTCCTCCTTTGTAAAGCTTCCCATCATTTCCCGGAACCAGCGGAACTTTCTTCAATTCATCGATTGTTTCTTGCGACAGATATCTGGGTGAGATATTGAAAAAATAATTGTATACGAGAGTCAGCCACTCTGCATTTGGTGGATGTGGTGCATCAGCTTGCCAATCACATTCTGACTGCGTTGAACCAATTACGTGCACCAATTTCTTCGCTACTTCTGCGGCATTCATCTCTGAAACGCCAATCATGTTATGTGGAGGCAATACATTGGTTAAATCTCCGTGCAAAAACCATTCTAGATGATTGGCAAATATCTGCCTTGGTGCATACTCTGAAATGTAAACAGTTCCTATCGGGTTATAACCAAATACTTGTAAAGTATTATTAGCGAGAATAGCTAACGGCAAACCTCGCAAATCTCGGTGATTGTCGCTGATGCAATAGCGCAGCATATTCGCAACCCAATGTCTCTTTTGCAAGCTTGGTTTCGGTGCATTTTTCAAAGGTACACCTAACTCTTTATTTTCGGTTAAGTGCTTTCGCAAGTTCGCCGCAGTGAATGTTGGCAAGGGCAAACCTGCATCTTTGAAAACTCCCAAAATTGACTCTGGCAATGGCGGTTCGGGAATGTCAATCTTGTCGGCGCGCAGCGGTTCTAATAAGTTGTCCCAGAACTTTTTAGAAGGTAGATTTCTGACTGTCGGAGGCGTCACCCATCTTGTTTGCGACATCACTATCACGCCCAATAGACGTTCATTTACAGCGTGTTCTACAGCGGAGCGCACAACTTTTTTATTATATAATAACTCGATTACAAAGCGGGGCAGTTCTTCTAGAACTTTGCTGACAGTAATTTTGCTAATCGGCCAAAATTTATAAAATTCCTCTGCCTGATACCTGCCAATATCTTGCACTAAATCAACAATTAAGTTAGCATAAGCGTGGGACAAAACGTGCTGCGCGAGTAGTTGGTTCCAAATAGATCTCGGTCGGTCTTTTCCAGTTTGTCCGCTGTCGCTGCTGAGGTTGTCCCGCGAACTATTTAAGTTAAAAAAACCGTTGATGTGAACGGGCAGCCCGCTTTCCAGGGGAAGCGGCAAAAAACAGTAAACTTTCCCGCCCACAGGTTGAGGATTTTCCTCGGTACTAACAGCATTAATCCTAGCAGCAGCGCCCGCCCAAGGCAAGACTTTTTCTTGGCTTTCGTACATTGCTTTTATGACTTTTGCCAACTCGCCGCCTTCATCTGTGCGAATTAAACTTACTGTTCTCCAAGTTGATTTGGTATTCCGATTCCCGCTAATCGTTTCTATCTCGTGGCGGTAAGAAACTGATATTAAACCGGCTGGATTCTTGTGGCACAATTCCAGCAATTGGTCTGCTGTCTTGGGAATTGCATCGAGGAGTTGTTGCCGCGCTTCTCGTACTTCTTGCTGGTTCTGGGTAACAATCGCCAGAATCTCTTGCCGAGTTTGTTGACTGTTGGCGGGTATTTCGTAAACTCTAATTTCCTGAACAGATTTCAGGAATAGCAGCAGTTCTTCACCTGAATTAATCAGTGCGTCTAGTAGTTCCTTGACGTTGGATTCGGTAAAAGCTTGTTTGCGAATTTCGCTATTTTTAGCGTGTTCTGCGGTTCTCAAGGGCAAGCGAAACAAAGTGCCTTTAAAATTTGTATCTCCTAATGGCAATCCTCCCGCTGCGTAGACTTGCATAAAATCGGGATATTGTTCGTACCATTTAGCGTCTGCTAAATTCCACTCGCGTCCGGGTTCTTGTCGGGAAGTGCCGGGAATAGCTGCACCGTGAGGGTCAAAAAAGATGATCCGATCGCGCGATACGAAACTCGGATAATCTGTAACGTGATATATTGCATTAAACCCGACGCCAAATCTACCCGTTTTCTGCAAATCTCGCGCTTTTTCGCTTTGTCCCAGACTGCGAATGCTCTCAAAATCTTTATCTGCAAACACGCGATCGTTGTAGACTAACATCGCCGGCCCCATTAGCAGTACCATACGATCGTCAGGCAATTGTTTGACCGGATGGTGGCGCCAATCAAGAGTAATTTCTACCCGCGTTGCTTTAGCGTCGTCAGCATTTTGGATCAACTCTTTGATAATGCCAACGCCTTCGGGATAATCTCGGATAATCCCTCTCAAGCGGGCGATCAAGGGTTCGGATTGGTAGAAAGACTTGCCCTCAATTTCGCTGTTGCTGTAAGCCATAGATGTTCTGACGACTAAAAGCGGGAGGAATTTAAATGCGATCGCGCATCTTCACTTTGTACCTAATACTATACAAGCGAAGCGTAAATACAAGTAGGGTGCGCGCGCAGCAACCTACCGAAAGCTATTCGTAATATTGCAATAAAAAGCCTCAGACCCGCAAGCCTGAGGACCGGAGTTCCTGAAAATCGTCACTTCTTACTATTGTCGCCAACAAACACCACAACATACAAGAGGGGTACAACCCAGCAGGGCAGATCGTGACAGACAGAGATTGCTTCCTGACTCGCAACGCGAAAGCAATTTTTAATTCACCACTTCACAAAAGCAAAACAATTCTTCTGGCCCTTTTCATATCTGGGTTGATAATTTTCCTTTAGGACGGCAACCTTTCTTCCATCGGAATATAAGGAGCACCGTGAGTCCCAGTATATATTTGAGTCGGGCGGTAAATGCGGTTTGCCTCTAGCTGTTCCTTCCAGTGGGCTAACCAGCCAGCAACACGGGCGATCGCAAAAACCGGCGTAAACAAGTCCAGCGGAATTCCCATTTTTCGGTAAACCAGACCAGAATAGAAATCTACATTTGCATAAATTCCTTTGTGACCCAATTTCTCTTCAACCACTTCTTCCAACTTGACAGCAATGTCGTAATAATCGTCGTGGCCGAAGTTCTCAAACAACTGTTCCGCTAACCTCTGAAGAATAGTTGCTCTCGGATCTTTCACCTTGTAAACTCGGTGACCGAAACCCATGATTTTGTCCTTATTTGCAACGCTCTTCTCGACAAAAGCCCGCACGTTTTCTACCGAACCAATTTGCTCCAACATATCAATCACTTCTTCATTAGCTCCCCCGTGCAGCGGCCCCGCCAAAGTGCCAACTGCTGAAGCAATTACCCCGTAAGGGTCTGTCAGCGTCGAAGCTGTTACCATTGCCGAAAATGTAGAGGCATTAATTGTATGTTCAGCGTGGAGAGTCAGACAAGTGTCAAAAATGCTAGCTAACAGCGGATCGGGTTCTTGCTCGTTGAGCATATAAAGAAAGTTAGCCGAGTAGTCCAAGTCATCCCTCGGTCGCACCGGGTCATTTCCCCGCCGCATTTGCTGGAACGCTGCTACCATTGTGGGAATCTTAGCTAGCAGCCGCACTACAGCTTCTCGAATGTATGCTGGGTTAGCCAGAGCTCTGCGGGAGTAGAACAAGCCCAAGGCGGCCGCTGAAGCTTGCAGGGCGTCCATGGGATGTCCTCTTTCTGGAAAGCATTTCATCATGTCCCGGATGCGATATTTGATCCGGCGGTGATAGCGAATTTCATGCTCGAAAGCTTCGAGTTCTTCCTTTGTCGGAAGTACCCCCCAGATTAATAAATATGAAGTTTCGAGAAAGGAGCTTTTGAGTGCCAGTTCCTCGATGCTAATCCCGCGATATTCCAGCAACCCTTTTTGTCCATCGACGTAGCTAATGCTGGACAAGGTGGCGGGAACACCTTCTAAACCTGGTTTGAATTCGCCGACGACCATTGCGATACCGTTTTGTGTGAGTTCAATCTACTAAAAGTACATTACCAGAAACGAAGATAGTGTCACAGTGTTGACAAATAATCATTTAATTGCGCTTGGGAAACCGGGTTTTTCAACAGACAGCCCGATCGCACCGCTGCGTATTTTCGCCCGTTTTTCCCGGTTTCGGCGCCCGAGAATGCGGGTTTAAGAGGGCTGGCGCGTCCTGTTAATGTCGGGGCGGTTCGCTGTTTCTAGCCCAGCAAAAACTTGGGCGCAGTTAGCCAAAACATTTGGCTGCGGCCCACTGGAGAGCCGATTTCCGGGAGGATTAAGCCGATGATACCTGCTTTTTTGAGAATCAGGGCATCTTGCGATCGAGCCCAAAGCAAAGTTTCTGCCCAGTGGCCTAAGTCTGGTTGGTGGCCCACCAGGGCCAAGCTGCGGCTACCTATTTCCTGCCACTGTTTGTACCACTCCAGCCAGTTTCCGATTTCTCCTGAAGGTGCGAGGGCGCCGGATTCTTCTATTTTGGAACTCAAATCGGCTGTTTGCAGGATTTGGGCGGTTTGCTGCGCCCGCAGTAGGGGACTGGTGAGAATCAAGTCAAACTGAATTTCGAGCTCGTACAGCCGCTGGGCGATTTTCCGGGTTTTACGATTGCCCTCTTTAGTCAGCGGGCGTTCTGAGTCTGTATCATATTCTTCGGGCTCGGCTGCGATACCGTGACGGATCAGATATAAATCCACTGTCGCTGTCCTTTTGATAGCTGTGCGATGGCTACGCCCCGGCTTACGCCTACGAACTTATGGGTGAAGTTTGGCGCGATCGACATATTTTGCCTATTCTACAACTGCATTGAAATCTGGCGCCGTCATCTGGTTGGCGCTTCTGTAGCGATCGCGCCCTTGTCGTTTCGCATCGTACAATGCTCGATCGGATGCGGCTATCAGTTCATCCGGCGATTTTTCGCAGCAGGGAATCACAGTCGCAATTCCCATGCTCACAGTCACGATCGAGCTCACATCAGATTGCTCGTGAGGGATTCCCAAATCTCGGATTGCCTGACGCATCGACTCAGCAACCGCGATCGCCCCTGCAGCATCCGTACTCGGCAGGATAGCAGCAAATTCTTCGCCCCCATACCGCACAAACAAATCGGTGGAACGCTTAACCGCCGCTGCTCCGGCTTTCGCGACTTTCACCAAACAAGTATCCCCAGCTTGATGTCCGTAGCAATCGTTATATCGCTTGAAATAATCTACATCCAACATAATCAACGAAAGCTGTTGTTTGGTCTGCATCAGCCTATGCCATTCCGACTGCAATCGCTCATCAAAACAGCGGCGGTTTGCTACTTGTGTTAACCCATCTGTCGTAGCAATTAATCTTTCTCGTTCCGCCCGGTGTCTTAGCATCTCATCTGCCCGCTTGCGTTCTGTAATATCAGCAAAAGTCGTCACTACTGCATAGGGTTGAGACTCATTGAGATGGAACAGCGGTTGAGAATTAATCGAAATCCAAGTCAGCGTTTTATCCGATTTGTGAATGCCCATCACCACATTCGATCGCCCTTGTCCCGTGCGTAGGGTGAGGATTGCCGGATGCTGTTGGCCCGGGAACGGTTGGCCATCCTCCCGAACGATTCGCCACTCTAAATCTACGGATGTGCGCCCCATCATTTGCTCGGGGGTCAGCCCGAGAATTCTTTCGGCACTAGCATTACACGCAGTAATTTGTCCGTTTGCTAGCTGGAGTACGACACCTTCTGTCATGCTAGTAATCACAGAACGGTAGCGTTCCTCACTTTCCTGTAATTGACTCAGGAGAATGTTTTTGGCATCAAACTCTGAAGCCAGATGCAGGCTGCTTGCCAGAAACCCGGCCATCAGTTGTAAGGTATGAATATCTGGCTCTGTAAAGGCACAGGGTGTAGCTGAAACAACTTTTAAGACGCCAACCCGATCGTCCTGATAGAACAAGGGAACAACCACCAGTGACCGGATACCAATGCGCTCACAGGCAGCCCGATCCACCCGTGCATCGGTTTCTGAATCCTGGCAAAGCATGATTTGGCCGGTCGCAATACATTTTCCCGATAAACTTGTCGCTACTTTGATCCGTAATCCCACATAGGCGCTGGCGATACCGCTCGCCGATCGATACACCAACTCATCCCCTTCAAGCATTTCAATCACGGCCCCATCGGCGCCGATCGATTTTTGAGTTCGATCGGTAATCACCGCCATCACTGCATCCAGGTTAGGATTGCGGATGGCGATTTCCTGTTGGGTGGCAATCACCACAGCCAGACGCTGGAACTCTTGTTGTAAGGCTGCTTCTGCTTGCTTGCGATCGCTGATATCCTTCATAAAGCAGTGATGCCCGATCGATCGCTCCTGCGAGTCGTAGGCTGCCAAAAGCACCACCTGCTTGTAAAAGATCGAGCCATCTTTCCTGATACCCCGGGCCTCAACCTCCACTCGGCCCTCGGCTAGCATTTTTTGATAAGCCGCCATCATCCTGTGGCAATCGTCGGGATGAACTGTTTTCTGCCAATTCATACCAACCATTTCTTCAGGTTGATAACCTGCTATATTCGCGTAGGCTTGATTAACGGTGATGTACCGCCCGAAAATATCCAGCCGCGAGATGCCTTCGACGGCATTAGCAAGAGCTGTACTCAATTCTCTGAGTTCTGTTTCCGCCTGAACAAGATCTGTAATGTCTTGGGATGTACCAAACAACCGAATGACTTGTCCCTCTGCATTGAGTTCGGCCTGTCCTCTGGCTTCGATATGGCGGATAGAACCATTCGGGAGCAGGATTTTGAGCCGCAATAGATAAGGCACTCCGCGAGTGAGCGCTCGTTGAACTACCAGGTGTAGCTGTTCGGCACTTTCGGGATGGTAAAGCAGCAGGTTTTCTTCATAAGTAGGTTCGCCCAGGGCCCGGGATCGTCCCACAATCTCGAATAGTTCGGGAGACCAGGTAATTTTATCCGTAATCACGTCCCATTCCCAGCTACCCATGCGGGCAACCCGCTGGGCTTCTGACAACCGGGTTTCACTCTTTTGCAGGGCTGTTTCTGTCTGCTGGCGGTCGGTAATATCCTTTTCGTTGACGAGCAACATCGGGTTGCCTGTTACCGGGTCGTCGGTACACCGCACGTCCATCCCGTGCCAGCGAATTCCCGCCAGAGTCATCACTTGAGCTTCCGTGCTAAAGACCTCACCGGACTTAAGAACTGCCATTGCTCGCTCTCCTACCTGAGGGTCAACAAAGCGGCTCAGAAAAGCATTATCTGTCGCAGAGCCAGGGTGCAGCGCCTCCCCGTAACAGCGCAAGGCCGCCGGGTTTTGCAGCAGCGGCACACCTTCGAGAGTGTAAAGCGAAACCATGAGCGTGGTGTGTCGGAGTGCCTCGATCGATCGCAGGGTTTCCGGCTCGATTTGATGAGCGGTTTCGACCGTACCCTCGACCAAGATTGCCAAACGCCCATTATCAATCCTGATGCCAGAACACCGACAGCCGACAGAAACAGGCTCACCGCCCGGATAAAACGTCCACTGCTCGGACAAGGTTTGGCCTTGCTCAAACTGTCGCACATAGGCCTGCAAGCGAATCCGAGTAGACTCTGACAACATATCCCTAAAGTTGCGGCTCGCGAGTTGCTGCCGCGTCGCAGCATTCCACAGGTACAAGGATGCTTGGTTGGCCCACCGGATTTGCCAATCCTCAATATCAAATATCCAGATCGGGTTTTGCAACAAGTCAAAGGCTTTGAGGTGGACAATATCCCCGCTCAGGGAACAGGCAAACTCTGGTTGTAGACAATTTTGATGATGGACTCTTGGCGCGCTTTCTGTATTGGGATCAGTTTGATTCGGTTCTGTTTCGAGTTCCGGCGGTTGATTTGGCCCCAGCACCGGGCGGTGAGATTCCAAGTGCCGCATCCTCAACCCGATGTGCATTGCCACCTGTTGCAGGATCTGAACGTCGAGAGGTTCCCACTGACGCCGACTTCGGCAGTGATGAGCAATCAACAGTCCCCAAAGCTTCGGAGATTGCTGCTGTTTGTCATCTAGCAAGACTGGCGCAACTAAATTTGCCTGAACTTGGAGGCGATCGAGCAATTCTACATAACAAGCTTGAAGATGAGCGCTGGGAATATCAGAAATGCTGCTCGTTTGTCCCTGGCTGTAACGCTCTACCCAGGTAGCTTCCAAGCAAGGAGCGTAAATCTGTTTTCCTACGATTCGCGGCCACTGGGCATCAACCGATTCAGCCCATACTACGCCATTTCCTTTTGGTAGGAAGCGATAAATAATCAGGCGATCGGTTTCCAGCAGCACCCTGGTTTCTTCTAGCGCACATTGCAACATTGTCTCCAGCTCCACGAAATCGTTGATTTGAAGTGCAATTTCAGATTTTTTTTCTATGATTTTCTCTAACGACCAAGAGAAAGTCTGTTTTGTAGACATCTCCGTGTTCCTTTTTTTTAAAGCTATTTGTTACTATTCTACCCCGCAACAAATAAATCTAATATTTTTTTCAATCATAAGAATCGGTTTTTGGGTTTATCTAAAAAAATACTTGACTTGTGTTAAAAAAATTGGTAATACTACAAGTCGTTGTTTTTGGGAAGTTAGGCAATAATCTAAACTCTCCTGTATGTATTTTGCCTTTTCTACGGCGTTTGTTTTCTAATTACGATCGGAAATCTCCTGCACCAACTATAACAAATTATGATTGAGTTAGCTAATTTATAATTTAATATCAAAAAATTAACGCTGTAGAAGTTTTATAATTGAATAATTATGTTGTGAAGTTTAGTAAACTAGAGTCCACTCAATTTTTTCCCACACCGGGTTTTTTACTAAAATTCTTCGTTGCATCCCTTGACAATAGTTAAAATACCCGATTTTTTTGGTGTGTATTTTTGGAAAATGGGGATAAAATTTATTAGTGTTAGCCCTGAGAACTTAACCGGATTTTTCAACCCCGTTACTTCGTTCAAACTGACATCTTGCACCATTTTCAATAAACTTTTTCTGCCCGGGTTCTCATGCCCGACCCCTACTACCCACAAGAAAATTTAATTTTTTTGGAACCCACCGGAAAGCCTGTTCATGACAGAGGTGCGCTGGGCGTGAGTTCCAACCATCAATAAGAGTTAAAAAACGAGGTTGATGAGAGTTGAAGTGCGGGCAGGACTGATTGTCAAATTGAGATTTTGCCCGAAACGAGAAAAAAACGCGACAAAACCTGGTAGCAACCGGAGGTCGAACCCAGCATCGCATTTCCAGACTGGTGTTGGAATCAAGACCGCACCTAAAAACTGCCGAGTTAATGATCGTAAACAGGATTGTCTTTAGGACTAATTAATTTAAGCAACTTTTGCTTGATCTGAGCATCGAATACTTCCCATTTGTGCCTTGCATAATCGCTATTTTCATTCCCGCCCGAAAGAAATCCCACCGGAATTTCAAAACCTCCTGCTTGACTTCTGCCACCACCAAAAAAGCGTCCTTGAGCATCTTGACCGAAGGCTTCTTTAATGAATTCGTCGGGGTCGAGAGTCAGTTTATTAGTTCGCAGCGACCCAATTACTACTTCAATCTCCTCATCTTTGTCGTGAACAATTGCGTAAACAACGGCTGTATGTACGTTCTCTTCTGTTACTAAAAAGTCCGCCGCTTGGGGAATAGAATCCCGATCGTCATAGCGGAGGTAGCCGATGCCGGCGATCGAAAAATTGTTCTGGACAGTGCGGTGTTTGAGCGATCGCTCGATCGCGTCCATCACCCACTTAGAACGAGACGACTGCAACACCGCATTCAGCAACTGCGGGTCGTAAAACCGGCTCAAATAAGCCGCAGCTAAAAAGTCCTCCTCCTGAGCTTGTCTGAGGGCGATCGTATCCGATCGCAAACCGTGCATCAAAGCTGTAGCGCACTTGATGTGCAGGCTGACGCTGCCGTCGAGAGCTAAAAGTCCAGACTGTAAATACTCGGCAAAAATCGTGGCTGTAGCGCGGATTTGAGGGCGCAAATCGATAAATTCTGCGTTCATTTCCCCCTGCAAATTGTGGTGGTCGATGACGGCGGCGATCGGAACTCCAGCCGCTAAAATATACTCGGTTAAATTACAAGTCGTCCCTTGATTGTCGATGAAAGCGCAACCCTGAAACACCGACAAATCCTTAGTTTTTAATGTTTCCACCGTCCACCGCTGCAACGGCAACCCTGTCAATTTAACTAAGGCAATATTTTCTTGGTGGCTGAGGGCGCCGGCGTAGATAATCTCGCATTGGATATCGTACTGTTCGGCAATTAATTTGTAAGTCCAAGCGCTTGAAAGTGCGTCGGGGTCTGGAAAATCTTGCAGTAATATTAATTGGCGATTGCCTTTGTGCCGATCGAACATTTGGCGCAATTGCTCGACTTTGCGATCGTGCAATTCCTCGCGGAGACGGCCGCGGTTCTCTTCGGAAGCAACTTCGGCTTTGCTGCGCCGTTTCGCAGGCGCACTCGCTGCGGGTACAACCTCGCTGCTGGTATCAACTTCACCTTCGCGGTTGCCCGATGTTCCATCGGAATTGGTAAGGGCGTGGTCTTTCATCATTAAAAATTAACAATTTAACTATTTCAGGATGTGCGCGACATTCTATCTTAAACCCAGTTTCTTTGTAGATGCCTCGTTGTCAAAGCCAATACTTCTGACGAGAAACCGGATTTAAGAGCGTAAATTCTCTCTTTAATTTTTTAATTCATGCAGAGAGTGTGTGTTGCGAGGAACGAAGCAATCTCATAACTAACAACTCCTGCAAAAAACCCCCGCGCTTGCGCTGACAGGGGTTTTAAAGGCCTATTACATATTTTTGCCATTCTTTGTGCATACCGCTCTTAACGTGTTTAGTCACTTCAAAATAAAGACCGCTGTGAGGTTTCCTCGGCGGATAGCGCAGCGGCATTCCCGCTTCTTTTGGCGTGCGGCTGCCTTTATTGACATTGCAGCGGACGCAGGCGGTGACGAGGTTTTCCCAACTGTCGCCTCCTCCGCGCGATCGGGGAATTACATGATCGAGGGTTAAATCGTCGCCCGTATAACTGCAGTATTGACAAGAGTGTGCATCCCGGTGCAAGATGTTCCGGCGGGTCAGCGGAATATCTTTATAGGGAACTCGGACATAATGCCGCAGTCGGATCACAGTTGGTAGCGGGAAGTTTGGCGCAATAAATTTCCCGTTGTGTTCTACCTGTTCTGCTTTTCCTTTCAGCAACAAAACTACCGCCCTTCGCCAATTGGTGATGTTAAGGGGTTCGTAGGAGGCGTTCAGCACCAGAACATTGCCCATTGTTGATTATTAAAGAGAATATTTTTTTCGATATTAACACAGGTTCCACTTTAGGTGGGACGGCTTCAGGAAGAGCGAGGCTCAGCAAAAACCGCACCTTTACCCTATTCCTTCGCGCCTGCGCCCCCTATGGCTGCATCTATTTTCTGCCGTCCGTGTTTCTCAGCGAGCTTTTTTCCCGGAGTTTTGGCTTAGATGAGGCCAGTGTGTGCGATCGGCAAAAATTTGCAAAATAAATTTTATTTTTTTCTCTAAATGCCTAATCTTCCCGGCAACAAACAGTTTAACTTTTTAGACTATTAGTAACCTTAAATGAAAAAGCTTATTACTGCTCATGAAATTTCGGCTCTTAAAGTCTGCTTTGAGCGCGTCAATTATTGCCCTTGCTGCTCCGATTTTAGCAAACAGTCCAGCCTTTGCCCAAGCGCCTTCATTCTTTTGCGGCGCTGCTGGCGGCCGCCCAGCTACAATTGCTGTCCAACAAGGCAAAAATATTCCCGTCATTTTGTGGCTAGCTGATAACTATTTCAATGAATCAGGAGAAGATGCGATTACTCGGTGTACCAGAGTCTCAGGAATTCTCAACAACTCGCAACCGCAAGGAAGCTGGGACAATATTGTCACAGCAGGTGCATCCACCACCGGTCAACTAATTATTTGTGCAGCTAATCCTCAAGACGGTTCCTGTAGATTATTATATCAAGTACCCAAAGGTCAAAATCCCGAACAAGCCCGACAAGAACTCTTAAAAAGAGTTACAAATCCTAATGTAAGTGTTTCGCCTGTTAAAGTAAATTGATAGTCATAAGTTATTAGCTACAGGTAGAGACACGGCAATGTCCATTGGTGTCAACTTAAGCTTTTCGTCTGCCAGTCCTCCCGCTCACCCGGCAGTCCGCCAGGGAATGAATTCCCTGTCTAATAGCTAAAGTCCTCTCAAAGAGGACTGAAGAACTCATTAGTCCTCTTGAGAGGACTTTAGCTGTGAGGCAGGGGTTTCAACCCCTGTCGGACTATCGGTTTAACGTGAAGTTGACACCTATGGGCAATGCTGTGTCCTACGTGCTAAAGTCATGTATGACCCTACTTGCAGATAGTTGAAACTCTTGTAAAATACTTCGGTTGAGTGGTGAAAAAATTGCAGCTTTGCTTCAGCAATTCTTCTAACCCTTCAACCTGCCTCAACCAGACAGTGCCGTTGCTTCCAGCTACAGCAATTTGCTTTCCATCTCGGCTCCAACTGACACTAACAACATTCTCCTCGAACTCAAATTGAGCAACCTGCCGCCCCGCTAAATTCCACAGCCGTACAGTCTTGTCAATTCCCACTGTAGCAAGCCGTTCTCCGTCGGGACTAAAACTAATTGATTTCGCATCAAAATGCAAGGTTTGAAATTCCTTAACTAATTCTTTTTCTGACAGATTCCACAGCCCAACTTTGCCATTCAATGTTACTGTAGCAAAGCGATACTGGTGTTGAGCAGGAGTGAAACTGAGCCCAATTGCCTGAATAGGCAGTGTTTTTTTCAGCTTGCCCGACAAATTCCAAAGTCGCACTGTAGATTTGCCATCTAAAGTCGTTATAAAATCGCCGTTTGGGCTAAAATTTACGCTTCTCACTAAGCCGTTGTGACCTGGGAGTTTCAGGCTAGACGATACTAATTGTGGCAGTTTAGACAAATCCCAAATTGCAGCATAGCTGTCTATCCCTGCCGCCGCTAATAACTTTCCGTCGGGACTAAAACTGATGCTGGTAACAGAGCCTTGAATTCCTTTCAAAGTAGAAATATTTTTACCTGATAAATTCCATATTTTAACACTGCTGTCCCTTCCGGCGGTCGCTAAAAAATTACCGTTCGGGCTAAAACTTACCATATTAACTGACTGCTGTAAAGCTTTCCATTCAGCAATTTTTTGCCCGGAAAAGTTCCACATTCTAACTCGACCGTCTATTCCTGCGGTTGCTAAAATGTGCCTCTTTGGGCTAAAAGCGACGCTGGTAACTGCACCTTTATGAGCGGGCCAATTTATCTTTCTTTGCGGACTTAATGAGGCTTTGAGCTGCTGTGTTTCACTAATTTTATCGAGAATAATTTGTAAGGCTAACAGCGGTCTAGTTGCCGGGTATTGTTCTAGCTTATGTTTGTTTTCAACCAAGGTTTTTAATTTTTTCCCGGAGGCGATCGCCCTCAGTAAAGCTTCTGATAAAGCTTCGCTATTTTCTGTCTTTTGAGAAACAGCCAACAATAAAGCATCGCTGCCATTTTGTTCGATTTCAATACTTGCTTGTGCTAGTTTAAACCGCTGGTAAGCGAGAGTTGAAAAGCCGATCGCCGCCAGTAACGATGCTGCCAGTACCGCAGAACCGATGCCGATCCACTGTTTGGCTTTTTGTTTGGCAGAGTCAGCTTCACTCCAAGCTTTTTCGGCATCCCAGACAGCTTTTTTGGTTTCTAGTGTAGCTGAATGCAGCAGTTGATTTTGGTCGCTCAAAATAACTTTCTGGCTGGCAGTCAAAAACTGAAAATCTTCGTTTCTCAAACTTTTTCCTGCCGCCCAAACTAATGCTGACTGCAAATCATTCCCTCGCAACAGTTGGGAATCATCTTCACAGCTAGAATTTAGCCAGAGTTTGATCGCTTCCGAGTAAGGCGAGAGTTTTTCTAATTTTTCTTCAATTAATTCTTTGTTAAATACAGCTTCATAAATAGGATTAGAAATTGTTAATTTTTCCCCGCGCTTAACGATTAATCCGCTTAATCGCAACTCCATTTGTTCGGCACTACCATCGGGGACAATTTCAGTTTGTTGTAAAATTTGCTGATACAATCCCAGTCTCCTGACAATGCGCTGGTTTTCTTTGAAAAGCCGATCGCGAATGGTGGACAAATGTTCTGGGACATCCTGAGATTCCCAATTCTCCACTATTTTCAAGCGCACTACCTTCTCAACCCACTCTTGAGAAGTGTGAATTTTATCTTTTTCCCCACCTTGCCAAGCAGGGGCTGCATCTTCCTCCCCCCCTTGGCAAGGGGGGGCTGGGGGGGGTAAATTCGGGATTAATTCGGCATTTTCCAACAATAGTTTGCACAGCTTTTGAGTCAGGAACGGCTGCCCGCCCGTCCAATACAAAACCTCTCTCAAAACTTGATTAGGGCAGTTTGTAAACTCTGCCAACCCCGCTGCTAGCGGTTGAGCTTCTGTTTCGTCAAAACCAGTTAATTCGATCGCCTTGCCAATATTAAAAGGGGTATTGCTGCTGGCATTTTTCTCGCGGCACAAATCCGTCGGCGATGCTACGCCTAAGAGGGCCCAAGTTAGGCGATCGAACTGGGAATTGTTGGCGCGCTTGTTGTAGCACGAGCGAATTAAGGCTAAAAAATCGTCGGCGGGAAAATCTAGGGCGAGAATGCTGTCGATTTCGTCAATAAAAATGACAATATTGCTGGAAATGTTGGGTAACAGTACGGCTTCGATGAATTCGCTCAATCTTTGAACCGGGGTTAAAAAATTGCGATCGCGCCACCAAGTCCGCACGTTGACAATATCCGACAGGTTAAAGTTATTTTCCAGAATACGTAGCAAACCAGCATACCACTGTTCGGGAGTGACGCCGCGGTTGCCAATTTCCGAAATGTCGATCGCAGCACAAGCAATTCCTTCGTTTCTCAGCCGCTGAATTGTCCGCACCTGCAAGCTAGATTTGCCCATTTGCCGGGAATTCAAAACATAGCAAAATTCCCCGGCTTTCAATCCGTTATAAAGGTCGTCGTCGGCTTGCCTCTTGACATAATTCGGAGCGTTATTTGTCAAACTTCCACCGACTTGATAGTAACTGGGCTTTGTGGTAAAATTCATATAACTTATTCGGCGGTTGAAACCGCTACTATACAAACAAAATCTGCCTTCGCGGACTGAAGAAGTGAGGCGGTATTAAAGCATAATTATGTATGATAAATTGTAACACAATACAGTTATTCGGCGGTTGAAACCGCTCAAGAGTCAAACAAAGTCCGCCTTCGCGGACTGAAGAAGTGAGGCGGTATTAAAGCATAATTATGTATGATAAATTGTAACACAATACAGTATGAAAACTGATTGGACAGGATATAACGACGACAAAGACAAGTTAAGAGCTGAAATTTGGTTTTGGCTGAAGCATCAAGCCGCATCTATTGGCGATCCGTTTGGTCATATCCCCAACTTTGTCGGTGCACAGGTGGCGGCAGAAAGATTGGCAAAGTTACCAATATGGCAACAAGCAAAAACGATTAAGTGCAATCCAGATTCGCCACAAATTCCGGTGCGGATGCGAGCTTTGCAAGATGGAAAACGCCTGTATATGGCAGTACCGCGATTGACAGACGAGCGCTGTTTTGTAGAGTTAACTGCTGAAGATTTGCAGCGGCAAAATATATCAATTGCCGAAAGTGCGATCGCCCGCAAAGCACTCGCTTGCGGAAAATTGGTAAGTTTTGCAGAAATGGAGCCGATTGATTTAGTAATAGTCGGCTGCGTAGCGGCGGCGCCCAACGGTGGAAGAACCGGGAAAGGTGCAGGATTTGCCGATTTGGAATTGGCTATGTTGAAGGAATTCGGGTTAGTACAAATCGATACGCCAATTGTAACAACAGTGCATCCTTTGCAAATAGTCGAAGATTCGCGTTTACCAATGCAGGCTCACGATTGGGCGCTGAATTGGATTGTTACTGCCCAGGAGGTAATTGAGACTAATACAAGTTATCCGCGTCCTATTGGGTTAAACTGGGATAGTATACGGCCGGAACAGTTGGAACAAATTCCAATTTTGCGAAAGTTGAGAGAGCAAGACTAGATATAGTTCTTTCAATTTATCACTCCCAATTATTTTGACTGATTCAACTGGCTTGGCTTCATCCCTAACCAAATTTGTTGTCCTGTTTCCTTGAATGCAAGCACCACTACATCAACTGATGAGCCAACTGCTGGATAATCAGATGGAGTCATATTACCTTCATCTGTGAAATCGGGGATTTGAACAATACCCGTAAACTTTATCCCTGGAAGGGCAGCGAATATCCCAAAAGGAAAATGCTGGGTGACTACTCCTTTCAATTTAGTTCCAACTTTTAGAGACTCTTTTATTTCTTCCCATGATTGTTCGTTAATCATTTTATTTTGCAAGCCTCATAGTTGCATTATTAAAACATCTCTTAATATCTACTTTGTTGTGAACACGCGCCATGCAATGAAAGCTGTAAAGGCTAGATAACCAAACACGGTTATCCAATCTAGCCAATTATCGGATGTTATCAAAAAAATATCGTTCATCGGTATCATTCACCTGATTATTACTTACCGCACTTACGCACAAAATTTTACACGATCGCGCTCAAGTGCGATCGAAAATATTGTCGGTACAGTTCGCACCTCGGCACGCACTCGTTCCCCTGCAATCTCACCAACCCCAAACTGTCCAACTTAAAAGCCTGCATCGCCTTTAATGGCACCGGACAATCCGCAGTCACAATCTCTCTCATCCCCTGCGCTAACTCAGGATATTCTTCCAAATTCCACAACTGCCGGCGCAAATGGTCGCTGTAAATTCCCGCATCTGCGATCGCAGTTTCTTTTAATTCATCGAGTGTCAAACCCGAGCGCGAAATGTGATATAATGCAACTCGCACTAAATACGGATGTCCGCCGACAACTGCCATCAATTCCTCAACTTCTGCCTCCGACCAATTCAAGTTGTGCCGCGCTGCTAACTCTTGTACTTGCTGATGGTTGAATTCCGGTAAATCGACGGGCAATCCGACGTTGAAAGGCGATTGATTGATGTTCATCGGGATGTAAACTTCGGTGGAGTGAACTACAATTAATCGCAGTTTTTTCCAGATGTCGCGCCGCTTCGATTCTTCATGCCACGCCCGCAGCAGTCCTAAAAAGTCTTCGGCAATGTCGGGATATTGAAAAACGCGATCGATCTCGTCTAATCCTAAAATTAAAGGACTGTCGATTTGCGGTAAAATGTATTTTTCAAAGTAGTCTTTGCAGTTGACTTTGCTGCCGAAAATTTCGTCCCAATAATCGTCTAATTGATTGGGTAAGTGCAACTCGCGGCCGACGTAAGCACAAAACCACTTTAAGAATTTATCTAAGTTGGCAAATACGCCTTTATCTACTAACTGAAAAGTTAGCGGCACGGTGCAATAGCCTTGACGAGCTCCGTGATGCAAAATTCTTGCCATCAAGGAAGTTTTGCCCATTTGTCTTGGTGCTTTGATTCTAATTAACGCGCTGGGCTGCACAATAGTTTGATAGCAGCGTTCTTCGATGGGCGGGCGTTCTACATAAAATTGAGAAGCGACATCGACTTGTCCTCCCGGTAATTCAGGTTCGGCGGCGGGTAGAGGTATTTCGTCGCTGCTAATTTCTAATAGCTGTTTTTGTGTTAAATCTTCCGTTTCTTCTATGACGGGTGCGGGTTGTTCTGCTAGTAAATTCAGAACCTCTTCGATAATAATTGGAGTGTCGGCGCTGGTTTTCCATTCCCTCTGTTTGATGCGGTACAGATAGCCCCGCAAGTCGTGATTTAGAGGCGCGTTCAGGGGAAAACCGACGCGGATGGGGAGAATTATTGGTTTTCTGTCAGGGCGGGAGTCTTGCAGTTCTTTTGCTTGCTGAACTTGATATGTTAGCAGTTCGCTTTGGTTTCCCGTTGGTGGCAAAAGTATCAGCAAATAATCGCATTCTTGGAGGAAGAAATTAATGCGGTCGAACCAATTATCTCCTAATCTAATGTTATTTTCTGCTGTAAAAACTGTATGACCGATCGCGCTTAAGGCCGTTTCTAACTGTTTTCCTAACTCGCGATCTGGTTCAGCGCTGCGATAACTGACAAATACTTTAACAATTCTGCTGCTGGCTGTATCTTCCGCTGGCGGCGAATTTTCCAGCTCGTCTAAATTTTCCGGTTCCTCAAGTTTAGCCGATCGGTGGTCGCTAGCAGCCAGAGTCATTTCAAAAGCCGCGAACAACTGGCGAATTTTACTCAAATCCGCACCTTCTCTACCCTGCTTAATTTTGCTGACTGTATCGGCGCCGACGCCAGACTCAGCCTCGATTTCAGTCAGAGTACCTCTAATGTTATTTCGGTCAGACCATTCTTGGAGCGCCTCGTTAAGTTTCTTTAAGCCAGAGGCAGTGAGAATGCGACCGCGATCGCGTTTTGACTTGAGCACTTCGCTTGCAGTGAAAGGGGAACGAATCTAGAAATTTTAACGCCTTAAGTTCCTATTTTGGGGGATTTTAAGGGAGATAGTCCGCGAGGCGGAATTTAAGAAATTTTACGGTCAGAGGTTTTTTGGGCGATCGACTCCTCAAACTCTGTCCTGATAACGGCTTCAACAGTTGAATATATTTGAGGAGAAAAAGTTTTTCTTAACTCCCCAATCTCCGCCGCTAATCACCGCTTAACTTTTTAGAGTAGATACACCAAGCAAAAAAGGAGCAGCCAAATGAGCAAAATCTTACACAGACTGGCAATGGCCGCTTTGGGAACCGCCGCCATTTTCACAATTAATACACTTAATAATTTAACAGAAGCATCAGCCGCTGGTAAATTTGACCAACCAGAAATTTATCAAAACACAATTTTTCCACTTGGTGTACCGGGTCAGTTGCATAAATAGGGCAATTCATTGATTGATTGATTTAATTGAATTAAGGAGAAATTATGAAGTCTACACTGTGTTCGCCACAACCTATAGCTACCAAATCTGACTCCGTTGATGCTGAGGCGATCGATGCCTGCACAGCCCTTGCATGGATGGAATTGGTAGCATTAGATGCTAGCGCTCTCACGGGGGATGATTGGCTGGCTTTGTGCGATGATATAGATAGCGGGGAAATCTACCGCTGCTGGTTTTTGTGGCGCGATCGCGAAGTTAGCGGTAATTGGGAAGCTTACGATCCTTTGAGCGATCGCCGATTCGTTGCGAAAGGAAAAGTTTTTCTCAAAGCTGCGATCGACTCGCTCGAAGATGCTAGAAATCGAGAAGTCGCCTAACTTGAAGTCATCTCAGGCGAATAAAATTTGTGCCTGCAAAACAAGAATTCTGCCAAGAGAATCCGCCAGTGTACAAAGTTTTGTCGGCCTGCGCGATACTGGAACAAAAAGGGGTAATAGAACCGGATTTGATAGGAGTGCCGGAAAGGGAATACTCCCAAAGAAAATAAAAATATTACGGCTGCGGGCAAGAGTTGACTGTATGATGCTAGGTGCTTCGTCTCGAAAGCGGTTGATAACGTTTTTCCAGTCGCTTTCTTGCTGCAGCCGTTAAACTCTTTCTCTTCAAACATGACTCTAAAACTGCGATGGCTGTTGCCGGCCGCCCTTAGTCTTTTCTCGATCGCCCTGCCCGCAAAAGCTGATACACTAACATCTTGGCACTTCGATCCCAGGGGAAATCAGCTCAATTTAACCACAGATTCAGGAGTTCAGCCGGAAGTCAAACTAATCGCCAATCCCACCCGCTTAGTAATTGACTTACCGGGAATAGTCTTGGAGTATCCCGAAAGTCCTCAAAGTTACAACTCAGCTATTCAACAAATTAGAGTCGGGCAGTTTGACAGCGGAACTACCAGGTTAGTGATACAATTAACTCCCGGTTATAAGTTAGACCCGCAAAAAGTCCGAGTCATTAGAGAATCTGCCACTCGCTGGTCGTTTCAGTTGCCAAATCCCGAGCAAATAGCGGGGAACGAGTCTTTTATACCTACAGCTATTACTCGGATAGAACAAGCAGCAGGTCAAGTTACGCCTACTGTTTCACCGGGAAATCAGAGAAACTATTCCACTGATTTGGTGATGTCAACCGGCTCGGAAATGACAGCCATCAAGCCTCAAATCGAAAGTGCGATCGAACAGTATAGATCCCTGAGCGCCGGAATGTTTTTTCTGGATTTAGATACAGGCAACTATTTAGATATCAAAGGCGATCGAGTATTTCCGGCCGCGAGTACCATCAAATTACCAATTCTGATTGCTTTTTATCAAGATGTAGACGCAGGCAAAGTTAGCCTAGACGAAACATTAGTCATGAAGTCCGAGTTAGTTGCCAGCGGTTCTGGCACTATGCAAGACGAACCAGATGGAACTCGGTTTAGCATCAGAGAAACCGTAGATAAAATGATTACCATCAGCGACAATACAGCCACCAACATGATTATTGAACGTTTGGGGGGAATTGCTAAACTCAACGAGCGTTTTCGCAGTTGGGGATTAACTGATACCAGAATTCGCAATTGGCTGGGCGATTTTCAAGGAACAAATACCACAAGTTCTGTGGATATGGTAAAGTTGCTGGCGATGCTGTCTCGTGATAAATTAGTTTCTGAATCGAGTCGGGAACAAGCTTTAGAATTACTGCGGCACACAACAACTAGAACGTTGTTGCCCTCCGGTTTGGGGCCGGGAGCAGTGATTGCTGACAAAACCGGAGATATCGGTTTTGTAGTTGGCGATGCTGGAATTATTGATATGCCCAACGGCAAGCGTTATTTAGCGGCAATATTTGTCAAACGTCCTTACAATGACCCGATTGTGAGAGATTTTGTGCGTCGGATTTCGCGGATTGTTTACAATTATTTAGACCAACCTGCGGCGAAACTACCAGACAATTTGCGTTGATCAGACAATTCGGTGATTAAAATTGCTCCTAAACAAACAAAGTCCGCCTTCGCGGACTTGAAGAGAAGATTTTTAATGAGTAATGACTATTCTTTGCGCTCGATGGCTACAGTCAAATGAGCCACAACTGCCCCTACTGTAGCAAGTACAGCAGCAATTGGAAAGACTACTGCGCCTGCAACGCCGCCCACCAATCCCGCCATCAGCGGAATGTCTGCCAAAGTCCGCCCTTGCGAGTTTTTAATGACGAGGCGGCGGAGTTTTCCTTGCTGAATTAGTTCTTTTACTTTACCAATTAGGCTGTCGCCGCTAATCTTAAATTCTTCCACTCTGACTTTTTCCTCTGTTGCAAATTCTGAGGCGTATAAAGGAGTTTCAACTGTTGGGTTGGCTGAATTTCCTGCCGCTGCTGTTTCGTCTTGTAGAATTGTTACTTGTGGTTCTTTTTGTAAGTTCATTTTGTGTAAGGGCGGGTGAAAACCAGCCGTTTAATTTCTATACTCTTATCTTCGGCGATCGCACTTGGGAATGACAGGCAAGGAAACCCTACAATCTGCATTCGTACTTTCCACCCCTGCCTTTTTACTCAAAACATTATTTTTTTCTGGTTAGATCGGGGCGGGTTTATCTATTTCTAAAGGTAGAGAAAATATTTTTGAAACAACCCCTCTCTAGATACAAGTAAGGTGCGTACTGCTAGTCCGGGTCTTGGTGGCGACTGTGTGTTGAATCTTTAATTTGGACACCAAGTGAACTAAAGTCAGGGAAAATTATTAAAATTAAAACTTTATATTTCTAGAATGACTTCAAAAGTGATTGCTATCTAGGCACAATCGACCTATGTCTTGCAATGCCAGTTCCCAAAAGCACCCCAGAGATAGCATCGCATTGGCGGAGCACCATAAAATCAGAAACTCAAACCGAGTACATCAACTAACATCTGAATCCAGATATTAAATTTGCAGATTTACCTCCATTGCTGGATACGAGTCAATTTCATTTCAGCCATCTATTTAAGGAGTCGGCACATCCCCCTACAAATACCCGATCGCCCAACGGGTAAAACGGGCAAAGCAATTGTTGAAACTTTCGAGATCGATTATGGACATTGCCTTCGAGTGTGGGTTCAACAGCCACAGTTATTCGCAGCAGACTGTTTCGGCAATTTACGGGCATGACACTGACACCCGGAGCGATCGTGGAGTCAGGCCGAGTTTGGTTTTACGGGTTTAAAGCTTTACACTTCGTGATCAAGCGGGTTGTCACACAGCAGAAAACTAAACATAGGTTGCTAAAGTTCTGACGTGAGCAGTAGCGGCTGCAACTGTAACTGGTAATCTGTAGCCACCTCCGTGAGTAGAGAGAACTTGACATCCACATCTCTTAGCAAAATCTAATACAATTTCCGTCAGTTTACAGAAATCAGCATTTGTCCAATCTGTGATTCCCTTTCCACAATCATCTCTGTGTGAATCATAACCCGAAAAAATAGCAACTAAGTCAGGTTGCCAGGGAAGGTCTTCTAGAGCTTCCTCAAAAGTGCTGATACTCTGATGCCCGCAGTAGAATCTGCCCGTTATACCCTCTGACTCCAAAACTTTAACAGGAAAAGATTCACTAACGATCGGGATGTTACAGTGTCCCACAGCTTCGGCAACAGTTGTTGTTCCAACCTTCAAGTCTGATGCTTTAGCCATGTAGAGATCGACGCCACTATGAATGCTAATACAATAGATGCTGGGATCGTTGATAAAGATTGACTGAGTTCCATCGCCATGATGAATATCCCAGTCAACAATCAATACTTTTTCAAATCCTTGGGCTTGAGCATATCGAGCAGCAGCAGCAAGAGGATTTAAGAGACAGTAACCGTGTCCCCAATTAATATGAGCGTGATGCCCAACCATACTGAAGCAGTAAGCGCGTTCTAGGTTTCCCTGTTTCATTTGGTCGATCGCTTCCATCATTCCTCCCAAACCGTAGAGATAACCGGGCAAACAATACTCCAAGCCTTGACATTCAATACTCAATTCTGGTAAGGATATGCTGATTTCATCCAGAGGTCGATCGAGGGCTTGCAATATAATCTTTTGAAGATATTCGCGACTGTGAACCCTAAGATAATCACTTATCCTAGCTTTTCTTAAGGGTAATGCAGGATAGTTTTTCAGAGATTTTTTAAGAGTCTGTCTAACTTGGTTGTAGTAAGTAAAAGAATAGCCCGTAAAAGAAATTTCTTGAATGAGTTTGGAAGTACAAAATGTTTGTGGGTGCAGATAGGTGGCAAATCGCATGGCTTTATTTCATCCGTAACGAGCAAATACACTGCTTCCAAGGAATTCAAGCATCATATCAAATCCGGGTTAGCTACCCCCTCGCTCGTGGGGAGAACAAAACTCACTACAACTTCTTATAAATACCCGATCGCGCAATGGGTCAAACGGGAGAAGCAGTTGTTGAAATAAAAAGAGCGATCGATTAAGGAAGCGCGATCGCGGTTATTTGACATAAATAGTTTGAGCGGTAGAGAGAATTTATTGACGGCGAATCCAGTTGGAACCGCGACGAACATGGGATGGGAATTGGGTAATGGGTGTGCGTGCGATCGCGTTGAGCAGCCGCAAATAAA
The DNA here is from genome assembly GCF_036705345.1 of Microcoleus sp. B3-D2. Classification (NCBI taxonomy): domain Bacteria; kingdom Bacillati; phylum Cyanobacteriota; class Cyanophyceae; order Oscillatoriales; family Microcoleaceae; genus Microcoleus; species Microcoleus sp. B3-D2. Next base: position 7,460 of record NZ_JAUBUG010000060.1, on the reverse strand, counting down.
TTCCGGCTCTCACAGATAACGGAAATCCTTGCACTGATGCAGATAAGGGCTTGCTTCATATTGAGCGTTTGGGTCTCTAACAATGGGTTTATGATAGTCACTTAACCAAATAAAATTTGAAATATAAAAACACAAACCACACTGAGCGCGGGAATAAAAGAAATTTCTTTTACGGTTCGTTAAATAGGCGAACACAGATGGAACGAACTGGCTAATACTCAATAGGTAAAAGGTTTCAAACGAGCTTCGTATCGCCCGCACCAGCGTAGTATTAGCTAGCCGTTGCTACTCAACGACATAGCCTTCTAAAAGATTTACAAGGAATTCAACCTTTCCAAATAGCTCATCATAAGTGATGACTTGGACATCCTTCAAACCCATTCTAAACAATTCTAAGGACTTCCTTTGTCTTTTATTGACTAATTCATGATGGATGTTACCAATAATAATTATACATTTTGGGTCGAAAGCTTCAAATTTCTCCTCTTCTTCTTCTGAGTTTGCCAGCACCTTATAATTATGCAATAAGGAATTTTTGTAGTTTATAATCTGTATGACTGAGCCTGACAAATCATTTGAAATGTTGTAAACGTCACCTCTGTATAGTCCACCTAAAAGCTTTGTTACGGGAGTTTTGATTTCTATGAGAGCCACATTTTTAGTCGAATGGTTCGTGCATAAAAAATCAATTATATTTCCACCTTTATTGCTTATATCTTTGCCCCCGACGTAGGCTTTATTTTTAATAAAAATGACTGGAAATGAGAATATTTGAGCAAATATAAATGAATTTTCCGCTAATACTCCTTGCCAAAATTCTTCCTTATCATTCTTGTAATTATTTTTCCAAAGTGAAAGAACACTTTTCAAGTTGCTCAAACCAACTGCTGCACTAAGCTTTTGAATATCATCTACTTTAAGAAGCTTTTCAATAATGTCAACAACATCTTCGGCTTTAGTAGAAGGCGTTATCCAGTCGATCAATCTAGCAATTAGGTCAATTCCTGCTTTATGGCTGAGTTCTAAAAGTTTCCGGAGAGTGCTTTCGTCGATAGCTAATGATATATCTTCGTCTACTAGATATCTCAATAATTTTGAGAGTGGATCAACTCCTTCTTTGCGCGCTCGCTCTAAAAAGTGTGCTAGGGCTCTATCAGTAGAGACATCGTGTAACTTTTCTGATATTTGCTCTAATTGTTCAACCTGACCATTTAATTCCGATGAAAAGGGCGTGACTATAGGCATCGCCTTGTACAACTTTTTTAACTTTTGAAGCGTAGATACAGACAGCCCCATAGCTTCAGCAGCTTCTTTGGAACTGCTATATTTTCCAAGGACTGACTCTAATTCACTAATTGCTCTTTGACGACCAACTACATTACCCCACTGTGTAAGAATCCTCACTCTACCAGCAGCACTGTATATCCCGCCTGAATAATTCTTCCATGCCTCATTCAAAGCCTCTTCAAATGTCCACTTAGGATCAACAATATTTGTCATGAATTAGGATATTCACCTTTAGGGAGATTATACAAAGCTATAGAGGTAAGGCTAGCTAACAGCAAAAGCCAGTGGCGGCAGATCACCTTTGCAACCCCACGAGTGGCTTTTATCACATATAATCAACTATAGCATTGTATCTGCCTGCCCTTGAGGCTGGAGAACAAGTATAGTTATACCGATCGCCCATCACAACACCCCAATCGATCGACATTAGCACCCTCATGGCACGCACCTAACAACAGCCCAAATTCTACTCGCCGCCCCAAATTCCCTCACCCGCAGCAGTTCCACAGCAGCAATCAGCACATAAATCATCGCCACTAGCATACATAAGCTTAAATCACCATCAGCGCTACACTAAGTTAGGTGAATAATTGTATATACAGATGACTATTTTTACTCTGCGATCGATCAAAAAAGACTTCGGCATCAAGGAACTCTTGACAGATGCCAGTTTCAGCCTCGATGAAGGCGATAAAGTCGGACTCATCGGCACTAACGGTTCCGGGAAATCCACCCTGCTGAAAATGATTGCCGGTATGGAGTCGATCGACTCTGGCGATCGCTGGGTCAATCCAGGGTCTACAATTGTCTATCTCCCCCAACAGCCGGATTTAGACGAAAATCACACAGTCTTAGAGCAAGTATTTGCCGACAGTGGCGAACAAATGGCTTTAGTGCGAGAATACGAGGAAATTTCCGCTCAACTGTCCCACGGCAAAGGCGATACAGACAAGTTGATGGCGCGTCTGTCTGCGGTGTCTGAACGCATTGATGAGGTGGATGCGTGGGACTTGGAAACCAAGGCGAAATTGATTTTGACCAAGTTGGGGATTGAGGATTTTGATGCGAAAATTGCCGACTTGTCCGGCGGCTACCGCAAGCGAATTGCCTTAGCAACGGCTTTGTTGTCCGAGCCCGATGTGTTGCTGATGGATGAACCGACAAACCACTTGGATGCGCTGTCTGTGGAGTGGTTGCAGAACTATTTGAACGGCTATCGCGGTGCTTTGCTGCTGATTACGCACGATCGCTATTTTCTCGATCGCGTTACCAATCGCATCCTGGAGATCGATCGCGGCGACCTTTACAATTATGCTGGCAATTACGCTTATTACTTGGAGAAAAAAGCCTTAGCTGAAGAATCCGCCGCCAGCACTGTTCGCAAACACGCGGGTGTATTGCGGCGCGAATTGGAATGGCTCAAACGCGGGCCGAAAGCGCGGAGTACCAAGCAAAAAGCTCGGATCGATCGCATTAAAGATATGCGAGCCCAGGAGTTCAAAACAGCCAACGGCAAAGTCGAAATTGCCACAGCGGGCCGCCGGATTGGCAAGAAGGTGATTGAGTTATTGAATATCTGTAAAGCCTATGGCGATCGCACTTTAATTAAAGATTTTACATACAATTTCACACCCGAAGACCGGATTGGAATTATTGGCAGCAACGGTGCGGGAAAATCGACGCTGATGGATATCATCACCGGACGCATTCAGCCGGATTCGGGTACAGTCGAAATTGGCACAACCATTCATATCGGTTATTTTGACCAGCATTCAGAGGATTTGACCCCGAACGAAGACCAGCGAGTTATTGAATACTTGAAAAGTGTGGCGGAATTGGTGCAAACGGCGGATGGGGAAATCATTACCGCTTCTCAAATGTTGGAAAAGTTTCTGTTTCCACCCAATCAACAGTATGCACCGATTAACAAACTTTCCGGCGGGGAAAAGCGCCGATTATTTTTGTTGAAAGTGCTGATGAGTGCGCCGAACGTGCTGATTTTGGACGAACCGACAAACGACCTGGACGTGCAGACCTTGGCGGTTTTGGAGGATTATCTCGAAGATTTTAACGGCTGCGTGATTGTGGTGTCCCACGATCGCTATTTTCTCGATCGCACGATCGACATGGTTTTCGCCCTAGAACCGGGCGGCAATTTGCGTTTGTATCCCGGCAATTATTCGGTGTATTTAGACTACAAGAAAGCCGAAGAAGCCAAAGAAATCAAAGGCCAAAAAGAAAAAGAAAAACTTACACGCACCGCTGAATCTAATAATTCTAAAACCCAAACTTCCACTCAAAAATCTACCAAAGTTTCCTTTAATGAGAAGCGGGAATACGAACAATTAGAAAGTCAAATTCCACAGATGGAAGCAGAGAAACAAGAGATTGAAAAGAGGTTGTCTAACAATGCTCCCAGCGGGTTTGCCGAGGTGAAGAAGTTATCGGATCGTTTGGCTCAGTTGACGCAGCAGATCGATCGGGCGACTGAGCGCTGGTTGGAATTGGCGGAACGGGTGGGTTAATTTGGGTTGTCCGAGTGTTGTCTTTAGCTCCTGCTCACCATGACAGGAGCTAGAGGAATTATGGCTGAAAAGTTTTCCTGCTGAAACGAATATATATTGACAAATTTCAATATTTTTTTCTTTTTGTATTATAAATAGTAGTGTAAAAAAATATTAGGAATAATGCTTGTTTAGCAGACAATTTGGCAACCTTTGACAATTTATTACCTAAGTGTGATGAAGCTATGGTACTATTAAAGTTATAAAATCGGTTGCTTGTTACTACTCTCAAGCAAACTGACAAACAAACTTAAGACGAGTAAAAGTCTGAAATCCTTGTTAAAGCTGCAAGGCGATCGGAAACAGCGCCAAAAAACCCGCTTTTTTTGCGAGAGCCTCAAGTAAAGCTGTATGTCAAAAACTGTGAAGACCCGGAGGGTGGGATTGACACAAGCAGTGAATATGCAGTAAAAGTCAGCGTAAGCAAATAAGACTGGCAGCAGAAAACAGGGACTAAAAGGCCCAAAACAGGTAAAAAAAAAGTCGATCGGACAAAGTAAGTTGGCCGAGGACTAAAAATATGGTGATGAGTGAGATACAATTGACCTGTTCCGAGCCAAGAATGGGTCAACATCACAAGTATCCTGTAGAAGTCAAAAGTTAACAGTCTCAGGGTTGTCGAGCAGCGCGAATCAGAGAAAACTATGCCTCAAAAAGTAATCGCCAAACAGATGTCTTTGGAATCAGCGTCCGATCCGATCTCCGTGGTTGCGACCGTCGAAACAGTGCCAGCCGAAGCAGTGGCAGTAGAGTCCTACGCCGATCGGTTGATGGACGAACTGTTTGAAGGAGTCGATCGAGCATTCGACGGCAGCGACGGACTGCCATCGGAACCAGTGCAGCCTGAATTCGTGGCGCTCAAGTCGATCTCGGTACCTCAAATAGTTTTGTCGCAGTTGGCATCCCCCCAGCCGCAGCGGGGCGAAAAAGACGTAGAAGCGATCGCCCGCCAAGTCGCCCTAGAAACAACCAAAAAACAGCAGTCCAAACAATCATTCGACAGACTCCTGCTCGGAGCAGCCTTTGGGTCGCTCCTGCTAGTCATGGGGTTGTGGCTCGCAAGCAGGTCGGGACTGGTGCGCTTGCCCGCCGCCTCCGCACCAGAGAGGTCCGTAGCAAGTGGCAAAACAGCACCAGACACCCCGTTTGTCGAATACGTGCAGCGTTCGCTAGAAGCGATCGAACAAAAAAAAGCACCCCTGGCCAACCCGCAACTTGCAGGAGTTCCCGGAGTTGCCACTCCAGGGACGCTGCCGAGCATTTCAATTTCCGGCGCGCCGCCGGCAACCGCAGGTCTTTCGACAGCAGTCAACCGCATCGCTGATGCCCTAGAACAAGCCGGCGCGCAGCCGGGGGCACCTGCACCCCAAATCGTAGTCATCCCTCCCCCCGCTCAGGTGACTGTGGCTCCGGCTGCTCCGGTAGCTGCTGCTCCGGCTGCTCCGGTAGCTGCTGCTCCGGCTGCTCCGGCTGCTCCGGCTGCTCCGGTAGCTGCTGCTCCGGCTGCTCCGGCTGCTCCTCAAACCGCCGCAGTTTCGCCCTCGCCAACGGCTCCAGCCTCCGGTCGAGCGATCGCCGCCGCCGGCACTCGATCTCCCCTCGCCGCTTCCCCTTCCCCGTCGGAGTCTCCACAGCCGAAGATTTTGGCTCGCGAAACCGAACCGGCACCAGCACCAGCGCCCGCAGCCCAGCAATCCGCGCCCGCGCCCGAGCAATCGGCACCGGCCGTCAGCAGCGCCCCGACTTCCGCCCACACGCTGGTAGGGATTTTGGAGTTGGGCGACCGATCGGCTGCTTTGTTTGAAGTAGACGGCGTAGCCCGCAGAATTTATGTCGGCGAAAGCATTGGCGCTAGCGGTTGGACGCTGGCAGAAATCAAAAATCAAGAAGCCGTTATCCGCAAGGGAGGAGATGTGCGATCGGTTTTTGTCGGCCAAAAGTTCTAATCAGTTATCAGTCATTAGTCATCAGTCATTAGTTATGAGTTAGGTCATCGGTAATCAGTAATGGGCAGCGATCGGGCTGTATATCACGAGCAGTGAAAACAGTTATAATATAAGAACCGCCAAGACGTTCTTAATGGCTGAAACCATTGCTCTTATTACTTCTTGCTTCTATCCGTTAAATCGGTTAGCCAATTCGTTGCCGAACTTTCTTCTGCTATAACTAACAACTCAGGATCAATAATCGATCTCCAGTGACTAAGAACCAATGACTAATAACTAATGACCAATGACTAATGACCCAGGACTAATGACTGAGGAATTATAAAAAATGGGCTTATTTGATGATTTCAACCGCTTTCTAGAAACCCGATTAGAAGAATTTTTGCGTAGCAATCCCCATCTGGAATTGCAAGCAATAGAAGAACAACTGAAGGAACAAGAAGAAGACACTCTGCGGCTGATTCTCGATATCCAAAAACAAGAGAAAAAACTGCAAGCCGAAATTCTCTCCGCCGCTCAAGAAATTCAGCGTTGGAACGATCGCATCAACAAAGCTAAAGCTGCTCAAAGGCTCGATTTAGCTCAAGCCGCCCAAGAGCGGCAAGCCGCTTTGCTGCGTCAGGGAAATCAGCGCTGGGGTCAAATGCAAGGCTGCAAAGAACGGATTGAAAAAGCAAAAGAACTGTACCGCCAAATTCAAGTACGGCGAAAAGAAGTCCGAGCAAAAGCCGCAGAAGCTGCAACTCGCACGACCACTAAAACAGAGCCAAATTGGGATACAAAGGGTTGGAATCAGAGTTCAAATTATAACAGTTTTAATGCGGCCGATCCTTTAGAAGAAAAGTTTCAACGCTGGGAAGCAGACGAAGAACTCGATCAAATGAAGCGGAATATAGGCCGATAGTTACCGGAAATTTGGGTAAAAGCCCCCTCCTAGGACGGCTTTAATTAATCCCGCTTGATGATGAAATTCCCTTAATATAGTCGTCAATCCACTCAGAAACAGGAACTCCCTTTTCGTCCGCCATTTTGGCGATCTTCTCTTTCAATTGTTTGGTTGTTATAACATTTATTCTCTCAGTTTTCATCGCACGTTATCCCATGGGGATATAGAATAGTAGTATTCCCCAGGTAGAATAACCGCCCATCCACATGAGATACCAAGCTCAAACGACTAATCGGGAAATAATAATAGCTAGTGGATGGCGAACATCACAAAAAATATAGCTTAGCTAACTAACGTAACCTCCAACCAGAAAAGTAAATTCTGGGAATTTAAACGATCGTACCGTAGGGCATACGGAAACATGAGAAGTAATTCTCAAACGCTTGGGGAGACAAAACCCTCTGGGACTAACTAAATTAGGCTCAATATTTGGTTCAATCGAACGGATATTTCGTTTAAGAACTGCCACTCCGATAGATAGCTTGGCGTTACTGATTCACGGTATGAATAAACTTTTCGCTTGATCTTACAAAACTCACCATCAAGCGTGCCCATAGCAATTGCGAAATCTTGAATTCATACCTGTATTCAGCAACGCCCAACGTCATATTTTGGAATAATATCCGTGAAGATTAAGCTGTTATATCATGTCCGGGTAATCAGTTATGATAAATAGGACTGACAGAGCAGCGATGGCAATTGTTCCTACAAGCAAGA
>NZ_JAUBUG010000059.1:5958-45687 GCF_036705345.1 Microcoleus sp. B3-D2 | reverse complement strand
TTCCACCCATTCCCCCCCAGATGTCAAGCCTGATTTTGTTAAGAAAGATGTGAGTAAGGCATAGCTTAATAAGGGGGACTGTGAGATCGCTCCGGTTCCCCCCTTATTAAGGGGGGCTAGGGGGGATCTGGCCTCGACGATAAACAGCAGTCTATGACTACGTTTGACCTTAAGTTGAGACTAATAGGCACAGCCTAAGTCCCCACTCAAAACTCGTTAAACTTTTGTCCCGCACTCAGGACAAAACTTATTGCTCGAAACATTCTTCGCGCCGCAACTGGGACAATAAACCAACTCCGCAGATTGCAACTTGCTGCGTTCGGGCAAACCAACCATTTGAGCGTTGCTCTTACCTGGAACTACCATCGGATAGCAGTTTTCGTCCCTCGTCACCTTCACGTTCATCAGCACCGGGCCGTCATGGGCGAGCATTTGAGCGATCGCATCTTTGAGTTCCTCCGGCCGCGAAACCAGCATCCCTCTCACCCCGTAAGCTTCAGCCAGCATCACAAAATCCGGCATCCCTACAGTCATATTCGACGACGAATAACGCTCCCCGTAGAAAGCCTGCTGCCACTGCCGCACCATTCCCTGCCAGCCGTTATTTACAATCACAATCTTGACATTAATGCCGTATTGTGTTAATGTTCCCAGCTCTTGAATATTCATTTGCACGCTAGCATCGCCAGCAATACAAATCACTTGCTCATTGGGCAGCGCCATTTTCGCGCCCATCGCCGCCGGCAGCCCGAAACCCATCGTGCCCAAACCAGCGCTAGAAATCCAGCGGCGCGGCCCGTTGTTCAAGAATTGAGCCGACCACATTTGATGTTGACCGACATCTGTTGTGTAGTAAGCATCCGGCGCTTGAGTAGCCAACTGAGAAATCACCTGTTGCGGAGACAAAATGTCGGGGTAATGAGGCACAACTAACGGATAGTCCTGTTTCCACTGATCGATCCTGTGCAGCCATTCCGCAGTCTGTCCGGTCTTCCCCGAAACTCCAGTTTCCCGACAGCGGCGCAGCAAATCGATCAAAACATGGCGGACATCTCCGACAATCGGCACATCAGGGCCGCGATTTTTGCCTACTTCCGCCGGGTCGATATCGATGTGAATCACCTTTGCGCGCGCGGCAAACTCGTCTAATTTCCCGGTCACGCGATCGTCAAACCTCGCCCCCACAGCAATCAGCAAATCGCACTCGGTAACGGCAAAATTAGCGTAAGCAGTGCCGTGCATCCCCAGCATTTTCACCGACAAAGGATGGTTTTCGTCAAAGCAACCTTTGCCCATCAGCGTTGTCGTGACCGGCAATTGGAAAAGTTCGGCCAGTTCCTTAATTTCCTCGTGGGCCCCCGCCGCGATCGCCCCGCCGCCCACATAAAGCAAAGGACGCTTCGCTTCCTTCAGCAAATGAATCGCTTGATTAATCTGGCGGGGATTGCCCTTCACCGTCGGCCGATAGCCCGGAATTCTCACCGATCCGGGTTCCACGGGCAGATAGTCAAATTCTTCTAAACCCACATCCTTGGGTACATCAACCAACACCGGCCCCGGCCGCCCTGTACTCGCGATGTGGAAAGCTTCAGCCACAATTCGCGCCATATCTCCCGGCTCGCGCACTACATAGGAATGCTTGACAATTGGCAGGGTAATCCCGTAAATATCTGTTTCCTGAAACGCATCAGTGCCGATCGCCGGACGGGGAACCTGACCGGTAATAATTACCATCGGGATCGAATCCATGTGGGCCGTCGCAATCCCCGTCACCAAATTAGTTGCGCCAGGGCCCGAAGTAGCGAAACAAACCCCAACTTGTCCGGTAGCGCGGGCGTACCCGTCGGCCGCGTGAGCAGCACCTTGCTCGTGGCGCACCAGAATATGTTTGATAGCGCCAGTTTCTTCAGCGCGGTAGAGTTCGTCGTAAAGCGGCAGAATTGCGCCGCCTGGATAACCAAAAATATGCTTGACGCCGTGGCGGATCAAGCTGTCAATCAGAGCAAATCCACCAGTTGCACGTCTGATGGTCACTTTAGTTTTTAGTTGCACAGAATTTCCTTCCTTAAACTAATTATGATTTTTAATGAAAGCTTTTATACTACTTTAATCTTAATTAATGAAACTATGAAAATTTAAGTGGTGAGATTTTACGAAAGATTTCGCGCTCGGAGAGGGTTCGCCCGATCGAGACATTGTGGAACAGCAGAGGAAGAAAAGAAACAGAGGAAATCGCGGCTTCTATGCCGGTTTACCGTGATATCACCCTTTTAGAGCATTCGTGATTCGGCATCCGACAAGAAAAACAATCGTTTCAGCAATTAAGAACGTCCTAATCATCAGAGCGGTTGCTATGTTAGAGATCGATCGCGAAAAGAAAGCCCTTTTCCTTCTTCTTCCCTCTTCCTTCCGTCTGCATTCTTCCTTCTTGCCAAAGTTCAGAGAACATCCTGCAAGACTTTGCGGGTATGTCGCCAAGCTACCATGCCCATCACTGAGACCAAAAAGCCCAAACTCAGTAACACGATCCGCAAGCCGAGGTCATCCGATCGGACGGCTTTGCTGACAGCATCTGTCAGCGGGCCGGTAATCGCTAAAGGCACGCTCAGAGCAATATTAATCGCATTGTTTTCCAATCCAAAGACCTTGCCCCGCATTGATTCTGGAGTTTTTTCTTGAATCAGAGCCTGCATCGGCCCGTTAATTAACGAAGCACCAAAACCGAACAGAGCACTCAATGCGAATCCCACCCACAACTGTCGGGTAAAGGCAAACATTGCTAATACAAAACCCATCATCAAGAAACCGATTAACGGCAGAGGTTTGTGGTGGAACCGACTGCCCCAGTGTCCCAAAAAGCCTGCGCCGAAGACCATTCCGACTCCTGCAGCAGCTAGCAAAAAGCCAAATTGAGTTTCTTTGAGACCTATTTTGCCTGAAAGTGCGATCGCCAGCACCTGAAGCGCCGCAAACACGGAATACAAAATCGTCAACTGCACCATCGCGTTGCTGACAAGGTGATTGTGTTTCACATACCGCAAACCTTCCTTGAGGTCTTGCCAAGGATGGACGTTTTTGGCACTGCTGCCGACATGACCTTCTTTGATCTGCATGGCATAGATCAAACCTGCTGATATCAGGTACAACCCGCCCAGCAAAAACTCTTGAGAAGCTGATCCGAAGCTGTGTTTGACCCAACTAAACAGCGGTTCGCCGATCGTCATCCCGATAATGATCCCGCCCATTGTGGACGAGGCGAACAGAGCATTTGCTGACATCAGTCCCTCTCGCCCCACGACTAGGGGGACGGCTGCCGCTTCTGCAGGAGCAAAAAATTGCGTTACGGTAGAGATCAAAAACGTCATCGCCAACAAAACCACAAAAGCTTTGGGCAAAAACGGCAAAGCTACAATCAACCCGGCTCGAATCACATTGCAGGCGATCAGCATTTGCTTTTTGGAAAAGCGGTCTACGACGATACCGGCTGCGGAACCAAAGACGATCGCCGGCACTGTGTAGGCGATCATCACCGCTGACAGCATAGAATTTCCCGAATGCTGCCAAGAAACAGGCCAGGGTAGGTAGTCGCCTGTTTTTAGTAGAATAATCAGCAATACGTAAAAGATTTTATCCGCCACTTGGGCTAATAACTGGCCCGTCCACAAGGCGAGGAAGGGGCGATTTCTCAGTAGGGCATCAAGCCCGCTGCGGTCAGGGGGAGGGCTGGCTGGGTGCATAGGAATAGTTTAACTGACCGCTTCTGGCAATTATAGTTTTCAGCAATACGTGCAAATCTGACATAGCAAAGCGGAAACTCGGAAAACTCCTGTCTCCTGCGTTCTTTTTCTGTTTTAGCAGATCGGCGGGGGACGGCTGCTGCAGTCTTCTTAACTCTACCGCGATCAGCCGGAACCGAGAACCCGCTCGCCCGGAAAATCCGAGAAGATTGTTAAAGGTTGGCGTGCATTTCATCGCGAGTACGAGATAGGGTAATATACTTGACAAAATACTTGCTGCTGGCAGTGATATTAAAAGATGTCACGCCGATTAAGTAATATAACGAAGGTACTAACTGTTAGGAGTGAGAAACTTGAAAAAGGTTGAAGCTATTATTCGCCCCTTTAAACTAGACGAAGTGAAAATCGCACTCGTCAATGCTGGTATTGTGGGGATGACTGTTTCTGAAGTTAGAGGTTTTGGCCGTCAGAAGGGCATGACAGAACGCTATCGCGGTTCTGAGTACACCGTTGAGTTTTTGCAAAAGCTCAAAGTCGAGATTGTTGTGGAAAACGATCAGGTTGACATGGTGGTTGATAAAATTATCGCGGCTTCCCGCACGGGCGAGATTGGCGACGGCAAGATTTTCATCTCTCCTGTAGAACAAATTATTCGGATTCGGACTGGGGAAAAGAACTTGGAGGCAATCTAAAATACTGGGGCATTGGGCATTGGCCAAACAGGGCATTGGTAATTGGTCATCGGTAACTGGTCATTACCAACGAAAAACCTCTTTCCTGTTTAGTTTTAATACCTAAGTGTCAATATCCAATGCCACAGTTACCCCATGTTTTGGCTTTTTTCCGCATTACGGGTTGACAATATTAGCCATTTGTGGTAATAAAGCCTGGAATGCTCGACCGCGGTGAGAGTACGATCGCTTGATATCCGGTGTCATTTCGGCAAAAGTCTGTTGCTGTGCGGGTACGTAGAAAATGGGATCGTATCCGAAACCTCCCGTACCGCGAGGAGTGTGCAGGATTTCGCCTCGGCAAATTCCTTCTACTTGCAAGGCAATTGTACCGTCGGGACGGGCGATAGCGATCGCGCAAACAAATTGTGCTTCCCGGTTGTGTTCGCTTCCCAATTCTTTGAGAAGTCGAGATATCCTGTCAGCATCGGTTTTGGCGTAGCGTGCGGAGTAAATCCCAGGTTGGCCGTCGAGTGCGTCTACCATTAAACCAGAATCATCGGCGATCGACCATTTGCCCGTTGCTTTTGCCACTTCAGACGCCTTCAAGCAAGCATTAGCAATAAAAGTTTCGCCTGTTTCCTCGATTTCCAACTCTTCCGGTTTTAGTTCCAATTCCCATCCCAAATCCTGCAGGTAAACTTGCATTTCCTTGAGTTTACCCGGATTGCCCGTAGCTACAACTAGCAATTTGCGATCGGTCATTATTTCTCTTAAAACTTACGGCTCCATATTAACAAAAGATTGGGAAAATGGTTGCAACAAAATTCCCAAAATCTTATCAACATCTTGAATATAGTATTCAATCGGATCGATATAAACAGTAGTTTCCTCCAAAATCAAGAATTTCCAGTTAGTACCCGTCGTCACCGCGCCGTAAATGCGATCGACCTCAGTGTCTTGGTTTCGATTGAAACATTGAGCCGCTACCATTGCGGCCACGCATTGACCCAAACCGCCAATGATATCTTCCTTTTTTGCCTCAAAAATTGTTATAACCGGAGCACTGATGAACAATTGTTCTGAAGATCCGCTAATAATATAATCGCAAAATCCTTGCAAACCTCTTTCTGGATCGACAGTAAAATCCTTACCGGAAAAAAGAGAAACTCGTTTGTTTAACAATCGCCGAACTTCGGCTAAAATCGGGGCAATTAAAAATTCTGAACGAGCTTTTTCTGTGGAAATAAAAGTGGCTAGGGGTACATAATCAATCAGGATGGTTGTTAAAATTTCGGATGGTGAAACTGGTTTTGTCTCGCAAAATAAATTGCGACTTTCATCTAAGGTTAATCCAAAATCTTTTTTGACTCTCGCAAGGCTGAAATCGCTGTATGCCATCTTCTTTTATCCTAAAATTTATCTGATATAGCAATAGTATTTCCTTGGTGAGTAAGATTTTTTTTGACGAACCGCGAAGACGCTAAGGACGCGAAGGAAGAGAAGAGAAAGAGTTCACAATGGAGGGGATGATTGCTATGGCACTACTATTTTATTGGTGAAGAAGATTTTTTTAACCGCAGAGGGCGCGGAGGACACGGAGAAAGAGAGATTGGATATCAATTTATCCGCTTTCATCTGCGTTTATCTGCGGTTAAAAAGTCCCATTAATTATGCGCCCAAGCTTTCGCCCAGTTTAAGTTTTGCATAACTTCTTTCAAAGTCGCAGCTTCTGAATACAACCGCAACACGGGTTCGGTTCCGCTAAACCGAATTAACAGCCAGCTTCCGTCAGCCAAACGGAATTTATATCCGTCAACTTTGTTGCAATCTACAACTGCTTTGCCTGCGATTTCTGTTAAGGGTTGATTTTGCAGCAGCGACAGCAAACGCGACCTTTCTTCCATGTTTGCTAGGTGCAAGTCTATTCTGTCATAAGCTGAAGTAAAGCTTGTTTCTTGTTGGAGTCGGCTGTAAATCTCGCTTAAGTCTTCCCCGGATTTGACAACTGCTTCTAACAAGTACAACGCTGACAGCAAAGCATCTCGTTCGGGGATGTGCGTACCGTAGCCAATTCCTCCCGATTCTTCGCCGCCGACTAAGACTTGGGTGGTTAACATTCGATCGGCTATATACTTGTAACCGATCGGCGTTTCAAATAAAGGCAAGTCGTACAGCTTGGCAATTTTGGGAATTATGTCTGAACCGCTGACTGTTTTGATGACTTCCCCCGTCAAGCCGCGCCGTTTTGCTAGATGTTCGATTAATATGGGAACGAGGATTTGTGAACTGAGAAAGTTGCCGCTAGAGTCAACGGCTGCAATTCGATCGCTATCTCCGTCAAATACAAATCCGATCGACAAACCAGAACTTTTTCGCTGGTGAGTACGCATCACCCGAAATAACTGCGACAGGTAGCGCGGCAAAGGTTCCGGTGCACCGCCGCCGAACAGCGGATCTCGATCGCTGTTGACTTCGTGCACTGTTTCTTCTAAAATTTGAGCTAATCCTCCGGCTGCGGCACCGTGCATTACATCTACAAATACTGTAATTTTGCCGCTGGCGATCGCTTCTTTAATCGCCTCAATCTCTACCATTTCCCGCAAGGTTTTGCAGTAAGCCGGCCAAGGATTGAAATTCTCCAATTTCCCGGGAGTTGCTGAAAGTGCCGCCGGATTGTCGAGTTTGGCTTCTATCTGTTGAGTAACTTCCGGCGAAACTGAACCGCCAAATCCGCCCTTGACTTTTAACCCTAAATATGGACCGGGATTGTGGCTGGCTGTCAGGACGATCGCACCCAAAGCATTTAATTGTTTAGCAGCTAAACTGAAAGCTGGAGTAGGGGCGTAGGATTCGCTCAACAGCACGTCAAATCCTGCGTTTTGGACGGCAACAGCCGCTGTTTTGGCAAATTCTTCAGCCAGAAATCGGCGGTCGTAACCGACAATTACGGTACCGCTGCTGCCATCGCTGCCGCCGGTTTGTGCGAGAACTTGTGCCGCTAAGGGAGCGACTAACGCCACGCGATCGAATGTAAAATCGTCAGCAATGATGCCGCGCCAGCCATCTGTACCGAATTTAATAGGATTCATTTAGTCACAAGTCATGAGTCACCCGTCTATTTTATGGGTTTATTAGTCGATCGTCATCTGATTTTAGATTTTAGATTTTAGATTTTAGATTATGGAATTGCTCCCACAGCCTTTACTCTGGCTATTGACTGTTGACTGCTGACTGTTAGCTGCTGACTGTTAGCTGTCATTAGCCTTGCTTGATAGATTATGTTGGGTTTCGTCCCTCAACCCAACCTACTAATTACTGTTAACTGCCAACTGCCAACTGTCAACTGTCAACTGTCAACTGACTAAAAGAATGCCGGTTGGTGGCGGATCAAATTCAGGAATTCTTCGCGAGTTTTCTGTTCATCTTGAAAGACGCCCAACATTGCACTCGTAACCGTCCAAGCACCGGGTTTTTGCACGCCCCGCATCGTCATGCACATATGGCTGGCTTCCATTACTACAGCTACTCCCTGCGGTTCCAATATTGTCTCAACTGCTTCGGCAATTTGGCGCGTCAAACGTTCTTGCACCTGCAACCGGCGGCTGTACATCTCGGCAATTCTGGCTAATTTGCTCAGTCCCACTACTTTTTGGTTGGGAATGTAAGCGATGTGAACTCGGCCCATAAACGGCAGCATATGGTGTTCGCACATACTGAATACGCTGATGTCTCGCACCAGTACCATTTCGTTGTGACCTTCGTCAAAGAT
The DNA here is from genome assembly GCF_036705345.1 of Microcoleus sp. B3-D2. NCBI lineage: Bacteria > Bacillati > Cyanobacteriota > Cyanophyceae > Oscillatoriales > Microcoleaceae > Microcoleus > Microcoleus sp. B3-D2. The sequence continues at coordinate 37,507 of NZ_JAUBUG010000059.1, read as the reverse complement.
AGCGCCGTTGAGGAGTTCTTCGAGGGATTGACTGTAGCCACTGGTGAGAAACCGCATTGCTTCTGCTACCCGCTTCGGGGTTTTGAGCAATCCTTCGCGTTCGGGGTCTTCCCCTACTCCCAGCAGCATTGTCCGAACGGCGGCCATCATTTCTTCCTGGCCTACTTCTGAGGGTACGGGTACGTTGGATTCTTGACCGTGCGATGAATTGCGATCGGGTCGAGTGGGGATTCGCGGGATGTTGTTCTCTGCGGTTTGTAACAGTTTCATGCTGTCAGTCGAGAGTGGGTTCGAGCCATTGGAATCGGTGGAAGATGCAATTGTCATAACAAGTTGGTGTGAGGGTAAATCGATTTGAGATTTTCGATAGGGGGATATAGCTAGAGATTCAAAGATTGTGGAATTCGAGAAAAATCCAGCAGTCTAAAATCTCAAGTTCACAAAACTCCTGCGTTCGACATGAGCGTGATTTCTTCAATTACTGCACTTGCTGGCAACTGAACTGCGTGCAGAATTGATTGGGCGACGATTTCTGGGGTTAACATGGCGGTGCGATCGAAGTCGGCGTGTACGGTGTCTGTGTCCCACATGGGAGTATTGACAGAACCCGGACAGATTGCTGTTACGCGAATTCCGTGAGCCCGTTCTTCGGCGGCTAAGGTTTTAGACAAAGCCATGAGACCGAATTTGCTGACGCAGTAGGCTCCCCAGTTGGGGAAGGTTTGGCTGCCCGCGATCGAGGAAACGTTGATGATGATTCCCGATCCGCGATCGCGCATGGAGGGCAAAACTCCTAAAATGCACTGCCAAACGCTTGTAAGATTAAGGTCTAGAACGCTCTGCCAGTCGGCTAGGGGCGTTTCCGTCAATGAGCCGGTGTAGCCCATGCCAGCGCTGTTGACCAGGATATCTACGGAACCCAATTGAGATGCGATCGCGCTGATGCTGCTTTGCACTTGCTCAATTTTTGCCAAGTCTAAGGGATAAGCTTCTGCTTTCACTCCGACTTCTCGGGCTGCTGCGGCAACGGCTTCTAAGTTTTCCGACTCTCGGCTAACTAATGCCAGATTTATGCCCTCGGCGGCGAACGCTAGAGCCGTCGCTTTGCCAATACCGCTGCTGGCTCCGGTTATCAGAGCCTGCTTTGTTGTTGGATGGTTCATTCAGTGTCCTAATACTTTCGCTCGGCAACCCCCTACAGCGTTGCAGCCTTCTGAGGCAAATTAGACAACTGTCTGCTGCGGGCGATAACAGTTAATTATGAGATGAACATTAAGAACTGTTAAGCCGTGTCACCTGAGAAATTATAACACTGCTGACAGATCCGCAGAATAGTGAGTTATCAGTTAGGAGTTGGAAGTTAAGAGATTGTTCACTACATAACTGATAACTCTGAATCGATCGGCTCAAGCAGAAATTTCAGTGAACACACCGATATGGCGAAACTTTTGATACCGAAGTTCGCGTCGCTGCTGAGCCGTAAGCTGTGTGAGTTCTGCTAAGTTTTCCAACAAAGCTTGTTTGAGCATGGAAGCGGCTTTGAGGGGATTCGAGTGAGCGCCACCGATCGGCTCGGGTACTATTTGATCGAGAATGCCGAGGTTTTTCAAATCCCAGGAGGTGATTTTGAGGGCTTCTGCAGCCAAACTAGCTTTGCCAGAGTCTTTCCAGAGGATGGCCGCACAAGCTTCGGGGGTGGCGACGGTGTAGACAGAATGTTCCAGCATCAACAGCCGCTCGCCGACACCGATACCCAAGGCGCCGCCGGAACCGCCTTCGCCGATGACGGTGCAAATAATGGGAACGTCGAGGCGAAACATTTCTCGGAGGTTGCAGGCGATCGCCTCTCCCTGTCCGAGCTGTTCTGCTTCTAAGCCCGCCCAAGCCCCGGGAGTGTCGATAAACGTGAAAATTGGCATTCCGAAGCGATCGGCGTGTTCCATCAACCGCAGGGCTTTGCGGTAGCCGCCGGGAGCAGCCATGCCGAAGTTGCGGGCGATATTGTCTTTAGTGTCACGACCTTTTTGATGGCCGATGATGACTGTGGGACGCCCGTCTATGCGGGCAATGCCGCCGACGAGGGCCGGGTCGTCTCCGCCGCGCCGATCGCCGTGAAGCTCGATCCACTCGTCGCTAATTGCCTGAATGTAATCGAGGGTGCTGGGGCGACGCGGGTGACGGGCCAGTTGCAGCCGCTGCATGGGGGACAAGCTGCTGAAAATCTCTTGTCGCAGTTGTGTCGAGCGAGCTTCGAGTTTGCGAATTTCGTCGGTAACATCGACGCTGTTTTCTTCGGCGAGTTCGCGGATCTGGTGAATTCGGGTTTCTAGTTCCGCCAGCGGCTTTTCAAAATCTAGGAGTAGTGGTTTGCGGTCGGGGTTTGCCACGCTGATAATTTCTATAAGGTTTTGAGGTTTGGTCGATCGACTATTTTCCGATCCTACCCTGTCTGGGGATAGTAAAAAAGACGGAAAAATTGCCAACTTTGGGTTTTAAATTTTGTATGATATCAAATTTGGTCACATCATAATTATCATATAGCTATCCGGAAGCTCGCGCTGCACTCCGAAAAATATTATTCCGATGCCAACGAAAGAGTCAACAGTTAAAATTTCAAATTTAACTGTTGACTCTTAACATCAAACTGACATTAATAAAGGTCGGAAACCGTGTTTGACAGAAATAAGACCGATTTGCTCCATCTTTTCCACAGTAATTTGATTCCGTCCCCAAGAAAAATTGGTATACAATTTTTCAAATTCCAGCAGCATTGATTCGGCAAAACACGCAAACAACTGTCGGCCCGGTACATCCATATTGACAATCTTCATAATTTTCCACTCAATATCGAGGGAATGCTCCACAATCCCGCCATTTAGTACGTAAATTCCGGGATGCTGAACCTGAGTTGCCAAATTTTTCGGATAGCCACCGTCAATCAATAAACAGGGTTGCTTCAATGTCTTAGGGTCAATTTCTACTCCCTTTGGCATACTGGCTACCCACACTACAATATCCGCTTGGGGCAGGGCTTCTTCCAAATCCATGATTTTGCCGCGCCCCAATTCCGATTGCAAATCTTGCAATCGTTCTTTGTCGCGGGCAATGAGCAACAATTCTGCTACATTTGTTTTAACATTGAGCCAGCGACAGACAGCACTGCCAATATCGCCAGTAGCACCGCAAACGGCTACAGTGGCTTTTGAAAGTTCAATCCCCAATTTGGGGGCTGCTTCTTCTACTTGGCGGCAGAGGATATAAGCCGTGTGAGTGTTACCAGTGGTGAAGCGCTCGAACTCCAACTTGAGATTGCGAATTTGCTTAATTTGCTGCAAGTTGAAAGTCTCAAAAATGATCGAAGAAAAGCCGCCTAAAGCAGTGATGTTAATCCCGTGTTTTTGAGCGTGTGCCATCGCATTAAGGATTTTGCGAGTGGCTGCTTTAATCCGGCGAGTGGCGAGCATTTCTGGCAGAAAACAGGACTCCACATAGTGGCCTTCTATTTTTTGTCCAGTGATGCTTGTTACCGTGATATGATCAACTATTTGGGGCGGTGCGCTGCACCAAAAATCGAGACCTTGATCGGCATATTCTGGATAGCCCAGCTCGTTAGCTACTGATTGGGCGTGTTCTAAGCTGGTTAAGTGACCGATTAGACCAAACATTAAGTTGTCAAATGAAGGAAGATGGAAGGTGGAAGATGAAAGATGGAAGATGGAAGATGGGAAGATTAAAAATTTATATTTAAAAATGAGTTATCCCATTTTTAATTTTTAATTTTTAATTTTTTTCCCATTCCTTATTTCCGAATTAACTAGGCGGCGAGGCCTTGTGCTGACATCCGCATGATATCGCGGTTGTTAAAGCCTATGTTGCCTAGAGCTTCGCCGTAGGCAATCATAAAGTCTTCGATTAAAGCGTCTTTTTCCATTCCCAAGACGCGGGCATCGTCTGCGACAGCGTTTAGCAGTTTCCAGATGATGGGCAGGTTTTGGCGGTTGGCGGCTTCTAGTTCCGCTTTGGATTCCTCAAAGTGAGCTTGCAGCCAGACTTCCCCAAAGTTGAGGTGGCTGTATTCTTCTTTGACGACGCCTTCGGTGATTTTGCGAGCAAAGTCATCGGCGACGGGGATGTAGATGTTGTAAGCTGCGATCGCAAAACACTCGATAATTAGCGATTGAATCAACAAGCAAGTTACAATCTGACCTTGGGCCGCTGCCGTCTGGAAGTTTTTGTGCAGTTCCGAAAAGAACTCTTTGGCAAATGCCATGTCGGGCGTGACTTTAAGATTCCGGCCACAAGCTTGGAAGCCTTTCATGTGGCGGTTTTCCATCTTGGACAAGCCAACTAACTCTGCTTTTTTGTCAGCCAACAGTTCGGCCAGTGTCAGGTAATTGTCGTGAGCTTCTTGTTCGCCTTCAATCACAATGGCGTTGATGCGGCTGTAAGCATCTTTGTAAGTTTCGGTTTGAAAGTCAATTGTTGGGCTGGCCTCAAGCTGGGGCATAGATATGTATTCTCCTCATATAAGCTTGTGGGATGTTTGGAAACCCCTTTAAAATTGGGGGTCAGTGACAGTGCACTTTACCTTTTTTGAACGCACCCCATCTAAATCAGAGATTATAGCTGAGGATTCTTTCGACAAAGAACTTTTCTTTGACGTTCCGGGAAAAACTGGCGTCCTCAGCGTGTTTGCCGGACTTTTGCCGTCGAACACTCCAGAAAGACTATCGCTAGAATGCTATCTATTTACTAATTACTTGAATTAGTCGTTAGTCGATCTTGTGCCCGGAAATAGATGATAGAAATACGGTCTATGTCTCCACCTTTAAGGGTTTTACAGTACCAACTCTATCTGTAACATTATATCCTAACCACAACTTTCTCGCTTGGTACTCCTTCTTTCCCTCTACGACATATTATGTTGTTGTATGGGAATCCTCTGGGAGGCGATCGGGTTGTAGAACCTCACAGGCTTATTATTTTAGGTTAATTCACAAATTTATGGGTAAATCCTTTGACAGGTCTCAATCGCTGGAACTGCTGAGTTTTATTTTGTTGCTGGCGGGGGCTGCGCTGGTGCTGCTGCCGCTGGCTGCTGTATTTTTGGTTTCGCTGTCACCATCTGGTGTTGGTGTCAAGGCCACAGGCTTGACTTTGGCGAACTATCAGGAGGCTTGGCGACGGGGCAATTTTTTGTTGGCATTCCTTAATTCTACTCTAGTGGCGCTGGCAGTGACGGGTTTTCAGGTTGTAACTTCTGCTTTGGCCGGTTATGCTTTGGCCAGGCTGAAGTTTCGGGGGCGACAGGCCATTGTGTTGGGGGTTTTGGCAACGCTGGTAATTCCCTTTCAGCTTTTGGTGATTCCCATTTTCATGGTTTTGAAGTGGGGCCATCTGCTGAATACTTACGGGGCGCTGATTTTGCCTACGGCGGCTAACGGTTTTGGGATTTTTCTGCTGCGCCAGTATTTTATGACTGTTCCGGTGGAGTTGGAGGAGGCTGCAATGCTGGATGGGGCTAACCGCTGGCAGGTTTTGTGGCAGGTGATGTTACCTTTGGCCCGCCCTGCTTTGGTGACGCTGTTTTTGTTTACGTTTATCGGGGAGTGGAACGATTTGTTTAAGCCGCTGGTGTTTACGACGCGGCCGGAGTTGCGGACTGTGCAGTTGGTTTTGGCTGAGTTTCAGGAACAGTTTACTAGCAGTTGGCAGTTGTTGATGGCGGCGGTGGTAATTGGAACTGTGCCGGTGGTGTTGCTGTTTTTGGCCGGTCAACGGCAGTTTATTAGAGGGATTGCGGCGACGGGGATTAAGAATTGAGGTGGAGATGCTTGGCAATTAAGTTTGTAGTCATTTGTGGAACCATTCTCAAGAACAGGCAAGATGCCTGTTCCACAAGAACATTTAGTATTTGTGGAACAGGCATCTTGCCTGTTGCTGACATTGGTACAAGATGTGAATTTGTAGTCACTCGGCGATTGAACTCGCTACTATACAAACGAAGTTCACTCCAAGTGGACTAAGAGATAAAGGGAATATCAAAGCTGTATTATAATGTGTATCTATGCAAAAGCTCGGTTTGTTTTTATTTGTCATATCTTTTTTGCCGTGGCTGGCAATCTTTTTGGTTGTACCGTTCCTGCCGCTGGACATTACCCAAAAAACTACTTTATCTGTCGTTCTGGCTGTTGGGGCGGAAGTTTGTTTTTGGATTAGCGTACTGCTGTTGGGGAAAGAAGTAGTTACCAAATATCGGCGTTATTTGAATCCCCGATTTCTTTGGAAAAAAATCAGAAATTTTAACCGCAGATGAACAGGACTCGACGCAGATATTCACCCTGGATGTGGGCGTTTATCTGCGGTCAAGGTTGAGCTATTCGCTAAAAATTTGCAAGCGAATAGAGCGTTCTCCGTCTCCGAAATCCACTTCTATCTTTTCTCCCGAAAGAGTGTCCAAGCATCCCAAAAGCAACCGCAAATTGGGTGTGCTTGCTCCTGTATCCACGTACAATCTATCTGCCAAACTGCCTAAACGCTTCCAAATCGTGTAGAGTTTGACTACTGTTTGTTCGAGCTGTGCTGCTTGTTTTACAACGTCTGCGGTGGTTCCCAAACAGCCTACTCGCAAAGATTCTTCTAAGGCCATTTCCATGTCTAAATGAGACTGATTGAGAGCTTGCACTTGGGCAGCGGCGTCGAGATATTTTGATAAGTTCTTGGCGTCGGATGTTAGCTGTTTGACAGTATCTACGTCGGGATTTTCTGCTACTTCTTTTTGAATTTCGCTTTGGTGAGATGGGGAGAGTTTCTCCATTTCTTTGACTAAAGGAGCGAGGTAGCGGGAAGGTAGAGAACCGGTAGATGCTTTTTCTTTGACTTCTTCTGGCAATAAATCTGAGTTCATTGCCATCCATTCGTCGGATAGTTGTTTGACTTCGCGGCGGGTGATGCGATCGCCACTTGCTGCTGCATCTGTTACCATTTGCTGGACTTCGGGAGATGCTTTGGCGGTTTCTACAAAGGCTCTTTTGCTGAAGTTTCTAATGGAATCTGGGTCTAAATCTCCTTGCTGGATCAGAGTATCGGCACTATTAGCTAATTCTATCAAAGAATAGGCTTGACTTTTGCCAATTTCTCTTTCTTTGAGCCAGTTCAAAAAGCCAGTACCGCGTCCTTCGCCGCCTTTTTTTTCTCTGTCTCGGACTGTTCGGAGAATGCGTCCCCGCCAAATGTCGGTTTGCAAGTCGAAGCGATCGCACACTTTCCAGGCATTGTCAACCTGATTTTCAAAATCAAACTCTGGTATTTGTTCGTCTTCGGGGTCTGGCAATTGGAAATTGATATCGGTAAAGCCGTTGAGGGCTTCTGCAAGTTCTGCGGGATTTAGGGGGACTTCAGCCATTAGGAAAAATTTGTGTAGTGCAACAGCCGGTTTAATTGGGAACTTGCACGGGTTGACAGTTGAGACGCTATATGTAGCGGTAAGGTAGGCAAGATTTACCTACTAATAGAGTTTTTGTGCAAGTCATATTATTATTGCACGATGGAGGGCGATCGGCGAAAAGATACCCAAAATGACTCCGGGCACGCCCCTGATGGGACTTGAGGGGAGTGCTGGCTGTGGGGGGATTGAGTTAAAGTGAATTAGGAAATTAAAGGAACTAATAAAATGCTGGAAACTACCAAACGTTAGGAGCGCTCTATCCCTTTGTTAGCCTATAATTAAGAAAATAAGCTAAAGGAAAAGTTCCTTATCAGAACAAGAAATCGCTAATATCATTACTATCGAACCGGGTAAGTGAGGTGGTAAACCTTGTATTCGAGGTATGACAATTACGGTTTATGACTTGTTGAAATATCTCGCTGATGGAATTAGTTATGAACAAACTCTAAAGGCTTTTTTGGATATAATGCAACATGATATTTTGGATTATTTGATTTTTGATTAAATAGTTATCATATTATGTTTCGGTAATCGCTAATAATGATTGTGTAGTAAGAGCGTAAGGCTCGCGAGCTAGACGCTCGCACTGTAGTCGTCATTAATTGACTGGACATAATATTATATCCCTGCGTGAAATCATGCCCAAAGACTTCTCCGGTAAAAATCTCCGAGGTCACAACTTCAAAGGTCAAAACCTCACAGGTGCAAAATTCATCGGTGCAGACATCCGAGGCGCAAACTTCACCAATGCCATCCTCAGAGAAGCTGACTTCACCGGTGCCAAGGCTGGACTGCAACGCCGCTGGACAATTTTTATAGTAACTATCTCGCTATTTCTATCGGCAATATCGGGATTGATGTCAGGATTGACTACTGCTTGGGTAACACTATTTTTGACTCCAAATAACATCAAACAGTACACGATTATTCCAGGTGTCTTATTGCTGATAGTTTTGGCAATCTTCTTTATTGTTACCCTGCGCCAAGGTTTAGTGGTAGGGGCAGGGGCAGGGGCAGTGACAGGGGCAGTGGCAGCGGCAGCGGCAGTGTCAGTGGCAGTGGCAGCGGCAGCGGCAGTGGCAGTGCCAGTGGCAGCGGCAGTGGCAGGGGCAGGGGCATTGGCAGGGGCAGGGGCATTGGCATCGGCAGGGGCAGCGGCATGGGCATGGGCGGCAGTGGCAGTGGCAATGGCAGGGGCAACGACAGGGGCAACGGCAGCGGCAGTGGCAGGGGCAACGGCAGCGGCAGTGGCAGGGGCAACGGCAGCGGCAGTGGCAGGGGCAACGGCAGCGGCAGGGGCAGGCGCAACGGCAGCGGCAGTGGCAGCACTAGGTATTTACATTGCTTGGCGTGCCCTGGCTGGGGATGAAAAACAGGCCTTGATTCGCAACATCGCCATTGCCTTTGCCACTACAGGTGGCACTAGCTTTCGCAATGCCGATTTAACTGATGCCAATTTCACTGAGGCAACCCTCAAAAGTACAGATTTTAGAAGAGCCAATCTCACTCGCACTTGCTTCCACAAAACAGAAAAACTCGATCGCGCGCGAGTCGGTAAATCGATATTAGCTGATACCCGCGTCCGAGAATTACTCATCACTGGAAACGGCTACAAAAAATCCTATGTTGCTGTGAATCTCCAAGGCGCAAACTTGATAGGTGTTAATCTCAGCTATGCTAATCTCAAGCAGGCTAATCTCAGCGAAGCAACTTTGCATCAAGGTAATTTGGAATTGGCAAACCTCACTGAAACTCAAGCCTTGGCAACAGATTTTACAGCAGCTTATTTTACAGGTGCTTGTTTGGAAGCTTGGAACATTGACGCTAATACAAAGCTCGATCGCGTTGACTGTCGGTTTGTTTATCTTCTAGAATATCCCCAACCGGGAACTGGCGATCGCGAACGTCGCCCTCACCACATCAGTAAATGTTTTGAACCGGGGGATTTCGAGAAACTCTATAAAAAGATTATGGAAACCGTGCAAATCCTGATCAAAGATGGGCTTAACCCAGAAGCTTTTACCGCCGCTTTTCAGAAGTTAATGCAAGAATTTCCCAACATTACACCGGAGTCAATTCAAGGAGTTGAGAAGAAAGAAAACGATGTTTTACTGACTCTCAAAGTTCCCGAAGGAACGGATAAGGGTAAAGTTGAGCAAATTTGGGACGAAGTTTATCAAGCAAGGCTAGAAGCTCAAAGACAAGCCGAGCAATTAAAAGCTAAAGATGAAATTATTGCCATTCAAAAACATTATAATGAGGTTTTTGAAGACTTAGTGAAAGCAGGATCTACTAAAAATTTAAATCTGAATGAAGTGGTCAAATTGTTGACTCCGCCACCTGTTAATGTTAAATTCATTAATGAAGTTAAATCTACATCAAAGAGTAAAGCTATGAGTGACCAAATCGACCAAAGTCGTAAGATTGAAATGTCAGGCGGAACCATTAACGCTAGTGGTGCAGGAGCGTTAAGTTTAGGCGATCTCAATGGTACTGTTGCCAATGAAATTAATCAATTATCTGATTCTGCTAAACCAGATGAACCGGGAATCAAAGAATTGTTAACCCAGTTACAAGCCGCAATCGGGGCGGAAACTAATTTATCTGATGAGGATAAAGCGGAAGCCTTGGAACAGGTAAAAGCTTTGGCAGAAGTAGGGAAAAATCCTCAAGAAAGCACAATGCAAAAGGCGGGAAAAACGGCAATGAAGATTCTGAAAGGGACTATTGCTGGTTTACCTAGTGCGGCGACGTTGGTAGAAGCTTGCAGTAAATTGTTGCCTGCGATCGCAAGTCTCTTACTTTTACCCTGAAATCCAATATCAACGCCCAGTAAGTAATTGTATTTTTAGGGCGGGCGAGACGCCCACCCCACGAAGATTTTTCGCTTCAATCAAAATGACAGCGCAGCTTACCGTCCAGATTTTCTCGGCGGTGTACCGTTAGCCCGCGAACGGCGGATCAGTAGGCTCATCACCTGCTTCGGATTAGCCGCACGTTGTAGGGGACTCCAATCGCCGACTTCGGCAAATCCCAGTCGGTACAAAGTGAGTATGGTTTCCCTGACACCCTTCGGCGAACCGACAACCGTTAACAGCACCACTTCCTGTTCGCATACTGCTGCTGAGTCGTCATTTGGGCGATCGGATTGGTTGTCGTCAGGCACGAATTCCTGTGACATATTATGTTCTCCTGGTTTTGGGTTTTCTAGAAAAACCCAAAAACCCAGCCGCCCCGCTTTTCAACGCATAGCAGGGCGGCTACAGAGGATGTTAAGATACTCCGTTAGCCTCCAGACTGCTGTGATCAGTTTGGCGGTTAGCTGTCCATTGCTGCTACCAACAGCTTTGGGCAGTGCAACTAGATTTTTGGGCGACGCGGGCTGCCTCCTCTACAAGCAAGCAACCTCTAACTTCAAAGCGTAGCCGCAGATGGGGGCCGCCGTCAATCCATTTTGGATTTTCGATTTTGGATTTTGGATTGAAGAATTGATCCCCGGACTAATCGGGGGACTTTGGGGGTTTTGATGCGGGATTGGCGGGTTTTGGACGATCGCACCAATTCAACTCACAAAACGATCGCCTTTTCAACTTACCAACTACAACGGCGATACTTTATCGCGTTCAATCTCCTCGTGGTGAGTTGTTTTCCCGTTCAAAATTGTGCCATCCTCGGGCGGATTTTGCGGGCGATCGCGCTTCCTAAAGCGATCGCGAGCCGAGACAACCACCACATACAGAACCGGCACTATAAACAAACTCAAGACAGTAGAAACAACCATTCCCCCCGCGATCGCATTCCCTAGCGATCGGCGGCTCGCTGCACCCGCACCTTCTGGGTTAACCAGAGGAGCAATACCCAAAACAAATGATAAAGAAGTCATCAAAATCGGTCGTAAACGCTCTTGAGAAGCCTCAACTGCCGCCTTAGCAATTGAATATCCCTGCTCCCGTAACTGGTTAGCAAACTCCACGATTAAAATCGCATTTTTACTAGCCAACCCAATCAACATCACCAAACCAATCTGGCAATAAACATCATTCGCCAAACCCCGCAACGACTGAGCTAAAAGAGCACCTAAAATCGCCAGAGGCACCGATAGCAAAATAATGAAAGGATCGACATAATTTTCGTACTGAGCCGCCAACACCAAAAACACAAAAATCAGCCCCAAACCGAAAATAATCGGTGCTTGACCGCCCGACTCAATTTCTTCTAAAGAACTCCCCGACCATTCATAGCCAAAACCCGAGGGCAAAACTTGAGCCGACACCTTTTCCATCGATTTTAGCGCCTGTCCAGAACTCGCTCCCGGAGCCGGAGTGCCAGTAATTTCAATTGACCTATATAAATTGTAGTGGTTAACACTTTGCGCTCCCACCACCGGAGTGATCTTCACCAAATTGCTCAAAGAAATCATTTCATTCTTTCCAGAACGCACATACAATTTCCCAATATCTTCAGGGTTATCACGAAACTGTTTATCCGCCTGAACATACACCCGATAATTGCGCTGCTGGAGATTAAAATCATTCACATACTGAGCCCCCAGAGCCGTTTGTAGCGTACTGAAAACATCATTAATGGGAATATCTAGAGCCTTAGCTCGATTGCGGTCAACCTCCACAATTAATTGAGGCGTATTCGCAGCAAACGTACTAAATACCGCTTGCAATCCCGGTGTCTGATTTGCCTGCTTTAAAATCCCGCCCATAGTCTGGACTAAGCCATCTAAACCGCTGTTACCTTTGCGGTCTTGCAATTGAAATTGGAAACCCCCAAATTGACCTAAACCTTGAATCGCAGGCGGATTCACGGGGAAAATTCTCGCTTCGGGAATCGAGAAAAACTTACCCCGCAACTTACCAATAATCGCTTGTACAGTTTGATCTTCTCCGTGACGTTCTTCCCAGCCTTTAAGTGTAGTAAATATAATCCCCTGGTTGGAACTGTTACCACTAAAACCAAAGCCACCTACAGAAAAAGTCCCCACAACTTCAGGAACTTTGAGGATTTCTTGTTCAACTTTGTCCATCACCTGCTGGGTGTATTGCAGTGAAACACCTTGAGGCCCTTGAATAATTGTCAGAAAATAGCCCTGGTCTTCCTCTGGGATAAATGCGGTCGGTACTGCTAAATAAAGCCAAGCGGTGAATCCCAGAGAAGCGATAAACAACAGGGTAACAATGGTTTTAAATCGTGTTAAGAATATTAAGGAATCTCTATATTTCTTTTGCGTCCAATCCAGAAAAATATTAATCCGGTTAAACACCCAACCCAACGGGCCGCCAAACTTCTTACCTGGGCGCAGTAATATAGCGGCAAGTGAGGGAGTAAGAGTAACCGCCATAAAGGTAGAAAGCAGAACGGAAAAAGCAATTGTCAGGGCAAATTGTTTATAGAGTGCTCCCGTTGTCCCTGGGAAAAATGCCACGGGTACGAACACGGCCATCAATACTAAGGAAGTGGCAATTACAGCACTAAAAAGTTCCCGCATTGACTCGGAAGCTGCTTGGCGGGCATTCATACCTTGGCGGACTAGACGGTCAATATTTTCGACTACGATGATAGCGTCATCAACCACTAAACCTGTTGCTAAGGTAAGACCAAATAGAGACAAACTGTTAATCGTAAAGCCGAAAGCTTTGATAAAGGCAAATGTCCCAATCAACGAAATCGGAATTGTGAGGGTGGGAATAATCGTAGTGCGCCAATCTTGCAGGAAAACAAAAATAACTATCACCACTAGCAAGACTGCTTCAAACAGAGTTTTGACTACTTCTGCCATTGACTCTTGGACAAATTGAGTCGTATCTAGTGCGGTTCTATGTATCACCCCCGGAGGGAAGTTTTTAGCTAATTTTGCCATTTCTGCTTTGACGGCCTGGGCAACATTTAGAGCATTACTTCCGGGTAATTGGTAAATCCCTAAACCCACAGCGTCATTCCCTCGAAATCGCAGGAAAGAGTTATAATTTTCTGCTCCTAATTCTGCTCTACCGACATCTTTTAACTTAATTAAAGTTCCATTTGCTTCGCTTTTAATAACTAGGTCTTCAAATTCTGTGGGGCTTTTTAGACGACTTTCTGCACTCAAATCAATCTGATACATTTGCCCCTCGGGAGCTGGTTCTTGACCAATTCTTCCTACACCAACTTGCAAGTTTTGTTCATTAATTGCTCTTGTTACATCTTGCATTGTTAGCTTCCGAGCAGCTAATTTATTGGGGTCTATCCACAGGCGCATAGCATAGCGTCTTTCCCCAAAAATTCGCACGTCGCCCACGCCTTTTACTCTCTTTAAAGTGTCGGCTAAATAGAGGTCGGCGTAGTTGCTTAAAAATATGGTATCGTATTCTTTATTTTCGGTGAATAATCCTATAGCCAGCAGCAGGCTGTTAGATTGTTTTGTAACTGTAACTCCTGTGCGTTGTACGACATCTGGCAGTTGTGGTTGAGCAACTGCAACTCGATTTTGCACATCGACGGCGGCGATATCTTTGTCGCGGGAAGTATCAAAGGTGGCTGTAATGGTGCTAGTTCCACTGTTAGTGCTACTGGAAGTTAGATATTTCAGTCCTTCAATGCCGTTGATTTGCCTTTCTAGGATGTTTGTTACCGCATTTTCGACAACTTCAGCATTCGCACCGCTATAGTTGGCTGTGACGTTGATTTGGGTGGGGCTGATGTCGGGGAAGCGTTCGATCGGCAATGTGGGAATGCTGATTGCGCCTACCAAAACAATAATGAAGGCGCAGACGCTAGCAAAGACAGGTCGTTTAATAAAGAAATCTGCAAACATTATTTGGGTAATGGGTAGTTGCGGATGGCTAATGAGTAATTGCTAATGGTGTTCGGGATTTAAGGATTTAAGGATGAACAGGATTAATTTTAGTCACCCTCAATTTAATCCTGTAAATCTTGAAAATCTGGTTCAACCTAATTCAGATATTAATTTTTGCTACCCACTGGTAATTGGGTCTTTTTCCCTTCTGGCACCTCGGGTTGTTGAGCCATAATCGGAACACCGTCTGTGAGGTTAAGGATGCCTGCGGTAACAATTTTTTCGCCTGCTTGCAAACCTTCGATAACTTGATAATTATTCCCCTCAATGGCTCCCAATTTTACGGACTTTTGCCGTGCTATTAAAGGTGGCGCTCCAGGTTGTGGCTGTTCTGGCTTTTGAGCTGTGAAGACAAAAGTTTCTCCACCTAAGCGAGTGACTGCTGTTACTGGAACTAAAATTCCGGGGTTCTGTTTCCAGATGACTTTAGCTTTTACAAACTGGAGATTAAGCAGTTCGCCGCTGGGGTTGGGAAAGGTGGCTTTAGCTAAAATTGTTTGGGAATTGGCGCTGACGTTGGGGGAGATAAAACTGATTTGACCTTGGGCGATCGCCTTACCTTGAGCGTCGAGCATTTGTACTGGCAGCCCTAAGCGTAATTGAGGCTGCCGTTCCAAAGGAATTGATAACCGCAAGTCTAGCAATTGGTTCTCTGTCAGGGTGGCAATGGCGTTACCTTTTTGCAAGTAATCACCTACTTTCACTGGTATGTCGCCGATGACTCCCGCGAAGGGCGCGATGACAGCAGTTTCTTGCAGTTGTACTTCAAAACCGCGCACTTGAGCGGCGGCCTCGGCAACTTGCGCTTGGGCTTGATCGATCTGTTCTTGGCGAGTACCGTTGGCTAACTGGGCTAATCTGCTCTTGGCTTGTGCGACTTCTGCTTCGGCTTTGGCTATTTCCTCTGGGCGCGAACCGTTTTGCAATTGCCGCAAAGCTTGCCGCTGCTGTTGCAAGGCTGCTGTCCGGCGCTCGATCTCGGCTTGTCTGTTCTTTTGCCGCTGCTCGAACCGCCTTTGAGCTTCTCGGAGATTGGCTTTGGCGGTGCCTTCTTTTTGGGTGTATTGTTCGAGGGTGTTCGCGGATTCTGCACCTTCTTTTGCCAATGCCTGATATCTGGCAAGCTGCTGGCTGGCTAATTTTGCTTCGGCTGTGCTTGCTTCTATTTGCGCTCTGGCTTGGGCGATGTCTTCTAAGAGGCTACCTGTTTGGGCGTCGGCGAGGTCGGCTTCAGCTTGGGAAACGCGGGCTTGGGCTTGACCAATTTCTTCTGGCCGACTGCCCGATCGCAGTTGGGCTAGGTTGGCTTGGGCTTGGGCGACTTGGGCTTGAGCTTGGGCGATTTCTTCGGGCCTGGCTCCTGCTTGCAATTCCGCTAAGTGGGATTGAGCGCGGATCAGGTTGGCTTGGGATTGCCTCAAGTCAGCTTGGGCGCTGTCGCTTTTCATGCGGGCGATGGCTTGCCCTTTGTTTATGAAGTCCCCGGATTTGACAAAAATCTCCGTGACTAGCCCTTCTACTTCGGGTTTGATTTCTACCGAACGCTTGGCTTCTAAGCTGCTGACAAATTCCGAGGAATCTTGGACTGAGCTGGTTTGTACGGCTGCGAGCTTGACTGGTATGCCTGGGGGTTGGGCTGCTGCTGCCGGTTGCTGTGCGCGATTATGACCCGATTGCCACGAGTACCAGCCGAAACCTGCTGCGCCTGTGGCGATCGCGAGCGCGGCAATTAGGGGCCAGCGCGATCGTCGTTTAGCAACAGGTTCGGGGCGATCGCCGGCAACGGCTGCAAAATCCTGCAGTTGCTCGCTGTCTGCATCGGTTGGGTGCTGTTCCGGTGTGGGAGATTTTTGCTCTTGGGCTTCAACGACGGATTCTGGGGATTTAGAATAACTCATGGGCAGCACCACTTAGATTTTTTTTAACTTCTGACTTACTGAAACTTTGGCGGAATCTTTGATTTCTCCGGTGCCCCCCTCAAACAGAGGGGGAATAAGGACAAGCGCTTTTAAACAGGATTGAATCTGGAAAGTACCTTTTTAATGAGGTTGGGGTATGTGCAGGGCTTTAGTCCGATCGCAGTTAGCCAAGCTAGGGAGTGATTCTTTTTAGGAAAGCTTCTTGTTATATCTCAAAAGTTACGATGGCAGGAATAATTGCACATCCTTCTTATGAGTCACCTGAGTGGGTGAGTTGCAAGGATTTTTCCTTGGAGTCGGCGGATTCAGCGGAGGTTGGGAACTCACGCACTCGGGCGATCGCGCTTCTTTCCTTGGCTAGCTGCTCGGTTAACCACTCTATCTCTGACGCCAGCACTGACTTGCAGCGATCGCCAGAGGCGAATTGATAGTCATCGGTTAGTGGATATTCGCTTTTGAGGCTTTCGATGTAGTCTTGCCGGGTGTAACAGGCTCGCAAGCGGTGTTCCAACAATTTCATCCGTTCGGCAGGTTCTAATTCGCCAAAAAAGAAAAACTTGATTTGGAACCGGGAACCACTGTTAACCCAGCTTTCTTGAGGGTGTTCGAGCATTTTTTGCCGCCAGAGTTCGCGCCCTTTGGCGGTAATTCCGTAGATTTTGCGCGGACAGCCCGCATCTCCGGCTTCTTCGGCTATTACCGAAATCTCCCCTCGCTCTTCCAAGCGCTTCAGCAGCGGGTAAATCGCTCCGTAGTTGACGCTGATGCAACTGCTCATAAACAGCTCCAGTTGTTGCTTTAACCGATAGCCGTGGAGGGGTTGCAACTGTAGCAGCCCAAGGGCTGATAATTCAAGCATTTATATCAGTTTGATATTATAGTCTGGATTATATCACTATATCGGACTCAAGGGGGAGCCGGTCAATAGCTAGTTTAAAAGAAAATTTAGGTTATATAGCATATCAAATAACACTTGTCAACAATCTTAAGATATATTTTTTGAGTTCAACAAAGGGCGATCACTTTACTTTTTATTATAAAACCCATTTGAGATGTAACAAGAGTGGGGATTCACCTCGATTTCGGTCAAAGACCAGACAGCATCTCAGTTGTTTCAAAAGTGAGATGCTGTCTGGTCTTTGATGTCTCATAAGTGCTTTAATAAACTTTGCTCAACAGATCCTATTTCTGCCACATATCTCTTCTTGGTAAGAGGCTCAGAACTTTTCTTGGTATGGGTTGGTTAAATTTTAAAACACTGACACATTTTAGTATTTATTGAAGATGGCTCGCACTCCCTGTTTTTTGGTAGCTGATACTGATATTATTTTTCTCAAGTATTGCAGCCAAAAAAGTGTTGGGTTTGTTTTCACTCGCCCTGTTTGTAATGTACAGATATGTGAGATTATCGCTCTTTGTTTAGGGAGAAAAAAAAGCAACGCAGCCTACGGGTAGTTAAACCAAGATGTTTTTCCCTGCTATTAATCATCCTCAAAGAAGATTTTTAAGGAATACTTTCCCCGATTAGATGCTATTAATATGACACAAACAGAGTGATTTATCTTCAGCCTCCAACCAAAGATTAACGCCCTGTAATTACTTGAAATAGCCACCCAAAAAGCATCACGCTCAAGAAAATCACGCCTCCGACAATTAACATCAAACCCAACAGCAGCCCCGCCACAAATAGCCAATCGGCTTTTTTCCCAGGTTCAGGGGAACCTAAATGAGCGTCCAGCAATTCTATATTCTTGACATTAGCTTTCCAAGTAACATCCAACAAGTCTCCGGCAACGGGTACAGTACCGGCAAATGTATCAAATACGATATTAGCTGCCATTTTTACTAAAGTCTCTTGAGGCACTCCCATTTGAGCGGATTTGAAGACAACATAGCCGGCAAAAATTGAACTGATTAAATCGCCGCCGCCCGGTATCAGTCCTAATATTGGATCGAGTCCAATGCGGTATTTTGTGCCGGGAATCGGAATTGCATTGTCTAGTAAATGGCTGATCCGGCGGATTCGGCGCAAGGATGCAACATGAGATTGGCTGGGAGTATTTGCGGAGGAATTTTGTATAGGAGAACGTGACATTTAATTACTCTCGGTTGCGCTATTACTGCTAGTTTATGATATTTGTTGAAGCATATTCTAGTTTTGTCTATATGCCTCAAGCAAGATTTTTAGTAATTTTAGCCGATCGGCTTTTGTTTGTTTTTGAATGAACAGAAACCCGGTTTCTGTTCAAAACCGGGTTTCTTGCTTCTAGCTGGGGGCTTTTAATTTAGCCTTTTATTTGTTGCCTTCTGTGAAGTCGGCGTCAATCACGTCGTCGCCGCCGCCAGTGGGGCCGCCGTCTCCATAGCCACCAGGGCCGCCAGCGCCATCAGTTGGGCCACCTGCTTGCTGGTACAGGTTGCTGCTGACAGCGTAGAATGCTTGCTGCAACTCTGTTGTCAAGGTTTTGATCCGATCGTCATCTTCACTGGCGATCGCATCGCGCAAGTCTTTGATCAAGCCTTCAACCTTAGTCTTGTCAGCAGCGGGAACTTTATCACCCAATTCTGCCAACTGCTTCTCAATTTGATAGGCTAAAGAATCGCCTTGGTTTTTGCGATCGATCCTTTCGCGACGCTCTTTGTCAGCAGCCGCATTGGCCTCGGCTTCCTTGACCATTTTCTCGACTTCATTGCTGGGCAAAGTAGAAGCACCAGTAATGCTAATCGATTGCTCCTTACCAGTACCTTTATCCTTAGCAGCTACATTCAAAATACCGTTAGCATCGATATCGAAAGTAACTTCAATTTGAGGTACGCCACGGGGGGCTGGTGGAACTCCATCTAAGCGGAAGGTTCCCAAATCCTTGTTATCGTTTGCCATTTCCCGTTCGCCTTGCAAAACGTGAATTTCCACGTTTGTTTGGCCGTCTACAGCAGTCGAGAAAGTTTCCGACTTCTTGGTAGGAATAGTGGTGTTGCGGGGAATGATTTTGGTCATCACGCCGCCCAAGGTTTCGACGCCGAGAGACAGCGGAGTAACGTCGAGCAACAGAATGTCTTTGACTTCGCCGGAGAGTACGCCTGCTTGAATTGCTGCACCCACTGCGACCACTTCGTCCGGGTTTACCGTTTGGTTGGGGTCTTTGCCGAGGAGTTTTTTGACCAGTTCTTGCACCGCAGGAATCCGCGTCGAACCACCAACTAAGACGACTTCATTAATTGCCGATTTGTCTAATTTGGCGTCGCGGATCGCGTTTTCTACCGGGATGCGAGAGCGATCGATCAAATCCGAGCACAGTTCTTCAAACTTGCCCCGCGTCAAAGTCGTGTCCAAGTGTTTTGGCCCGTCTTGAGTCGCGGTAATAAACGGCAGGTTGATTTCTGCTTGGGTAACGCTCGAAAGTTCAATCTTGGCTTTTTCTGCTGCTTCCGTCAGGCGTTGCAGTGCTTGTTTGTCTTTGCGGAGGTCAATGCCTTCGGCTCTTTGGAATTCGTTAGCGATGAAATCAACAATTTTTTTATCAAAATCGTCACCGCCGAGGTGAGTGTCTCCAGAAGTTGCTAACACTTCAAACACGCCGTCGCCTACTTCAAGAATAGATACGTCGAAAGTACCGCCACCTAAGTCAAATACGAGGATGGTTTCGTTGCTCTTTTTATCTAACCCGTAAGCTAAAGCTGCTGCTGTAGGTTCGTTAATAATCCGCAGCACTTCTATACCGGCAATTTTTCCCGCGTCTTTCGTAGCTTGGCGCTGGGAGTCGTTGAAGTAAGCGGGAACAGTAATTACCGCTTGGGTAACTGTTTCGCCGAGGTATTTGCTGGCGTCTTCTACGAGTTTGCGGAGAACTTGTGCAGAAATTTCTTCTGGTGCAAATTGCTTGCCGCGGGCGGGACAGTCTAGTTTGAGGCTGTTGCCAACTTTGAGAACTTTGTAGGAAACTTCAGTGGTTTCGTGGGTTACTTCATCAACCCGACGCCCGATAAACCGTTTTACTGAGTAAAAGGTGTTTTCGGCGTTCATCACGGCTTGACGCTTGGCGATTTGTCCGACAAGTTGATCGCCATTTTTAGCATAAGCTACTACGGAAGGTGTGGTGCGACCCCCTTCGGCGTTGGCTATGACGGTGGGTTTGCCGCCTTCCATAACTGCGACGCAGGAGTTTGTCGTACCTAAGTCAATTCCAACTACTTTTCCCATAGGGGTGTTCCGGCTCCAATCTCTACAAAATTTTGGTGTTCTATCTGTGCGATAGTCTGGTTATTCAGGACTGCGATTTTACCTCGCGGTTTACGGGTAGTGAGTCCTGCTTTAATACAGTCTTCGATAGGGTGCTTATCTCTATACTGCGGGCGGTAGACCTTGCGATGAAGGGGTATTTACCGAACCTATTGGGGGACGGTTGCATCCGTGAGGCTTGCACCGCTACAGTTGTTGACTGCTTTGCTTTTCTTTACTCTTCCCAATGTACGGTGTGCGATCCATTCGGGTATTGTGGCAAACCGTATACGTTGTGTTGTATTTGCCGTCTTTGTTGTATAAATTTTGTTTGGTTGGTAGGGGCGATCGGTTTTTTGGCTTCAAATCAGGTTTAATTTCAATTCTGAAAAGGGACACGGCAATGCCCTGTCCCTATCAGTTTACTTCCAGGCTGTGCCTGGGAAGGAATATATTATTGAGGGAGAGCCTCAAGTCCCCCTCCTGGGAATCTCGGAAAATTATTGAATTTTCCAGCTTTTAATTGCTATTTTTCACCGATCAGCAGAGCTACCGGAAAGTAACTCAGAGCTTCACCAATTGCCAACGTACCGTTACTTTCTACCGCCTGATTTGTAATTGCATCTTTCCAAACCGACGGCATTTGGTCGGATAATTTCAAATTAGTATCTTTCCAGACTTGTTTGCCGATCGGCAATTCTTCCGGTTTGACAATTCCCGTGAAAAACCGGGGAGCAATGACAATAACTGTAGTATCTTCAAAGCTTCTGGCAAAGGCAACAACGTTATCTTTAAACGTGCCAACTGCTTGCAGGGGCAGATAATCGCCTGATTGAAAAACTTGCAAGTATTTTTTTCGGGCTTCTAGCACTCTTGTCGTCAAAAATAACTTAATTCTCGCGTCTTCTCGCGTCGCAATCAAATCTTCAACCAGTTGCAAAGTATCCGTCTGAGCTTGCTCTTTAATTTCCCGCAAAACCTCGATTCTGCGGTCAAAATCAACGGGACGGCGGTTATCCGGATCGACGTGGCTTAAATCCCAGAATTCCGTCCCTTGATAAATGTCTGGAACGCCCGGAGCAGCGAGTTTCAGCAGCGTTTGAGATAAAGAATTGAAAATTCCGTAATTAGCTACTTTTTTGCAGAAAGGTATAAATTTGCTGAGAAACTGATTTTGTTCCGAAGGTTCGAGAACACTATCGATAAAGGTCATAAAACCAGCTTCGTAGTCGTTATCCGGTCTCAGCCAAGCCGTATAAACTTTGGCTTCGCGGACGGCTTTAATGGCATAATCTTTCAGGCGATCGACATAATCAGTGTTTTCAATTCCCTCAAAGGGAAAAGTGCCGATCATAGTTTGGTACAAGAAGTATTCGTCGTTAGTACTGGGAACCATTCGATTCACAAAGTTGACTTTCTTAGAAGAGTTTAGCTCTCTCCAAGACTTGACTTGCTGTTCCCATTCATCGGGAATTTCGGACAAAACGTTAATTCGAGCTCGCACATCTTCGCCGCGTTTGGTATCGTGGGTAGCTGTAGCATTCATTTTGTGCGGCCAAGCGACTTGCTGCTTTTTGTTGAACTCGTGAAAATCTACCAGCGACACGCCGAACTGACTGGGGTTTCCTCCCACTTCGTTGAGCGATAAAAGCCGATAGTAGACGTATAAAAGCGTGTCTTCAACGCCTTTGGCCATCAAAGGCCCTGTCAACTGCTGGAGTTTCATTACAAAGTGCCGGCGCTGCTCTTTTTGTTCGGTTGTTAGGGTTTCTTCTTCTTCCAGCAACAGCACCGTTTCGATAAATTTAAGTTCCTTGAGAAGTCGCGGTACTTGTTCTTTCGCGTGAGCGATCGCATATTTTACGTAAGTGCGATCGGACTCTCTCAAACCATCTTGATTGATGTAAGTCCGGTAGACTGGAAAAATCGTCAAAACAGCCGCCAATGCTTTTTCCAAACCGGGACGAGTAAAATCATTTCCCTGTCTCGATTGACCGGAGATATTCTTCAAAAGTTGAGCTAGATTGTCTACATCTCCCGCCAAGTTTTTCTCAACAATCAGCCCTTTTTTATCTAAAAACAACTGTTCGTAGGGAACGGTCAAGCGAGTAAATCTATGATATATTTCGCTAAATTGCTGTTCGCGATCGCACCGACAAAAAACGCCGTTTACGTAATTCAAAAAGTCGTAGCCGCTAGTTCCCTCAATCGGCCAATATGACGGCAAATCTTCTTCGTGTTCCAGAATCTTTTCAACAGTAATGTAAGTGTCTCCGGTTTTCTCCCGGAGCCGTTTCAAATATTCTGTGGGGTCGTACAGTCCGTCGATGTGGTCGATTCTCAATCCGGTAAACTTTTCCTCATCAACCATGTCAAATATCAGAGCATGGTTTTTGTGAAAAACTTTAACCTCTTCAACTTTTACCGAAATAAGTTCGTTGACTGTAAAAAACCTTCGGTAGTTAATTTCTTCGGCCCCCACTTTCCAGAAAGCCAGACGGTAAAACTGCTCGGAAAGCAAATCGTCTAGCAGATTAAAGCTTTCGGCATTTCCCTTTTCTCCGTTAAAAACTTTGATATTTTCATCGATGAATTCCTGTACAAGGGGATTTTGATTGTAGAGTTCCCAGAGCAGTCCTTTGACAAAAGCTATCTGATCGTATCGGGTTTTACCTTTAGTTTCTGAAGGTGTATTTTTAATCAAATAAAGAATCCCCAAAAACTTGATAAAATCAGGATGGCGTCTGCCTAATTCCCTGGCTAAATGCCCCAAATTATGACTGATAAATTTAGCATAAGATTCAATTCTTACTGGCAATTGTAAGCTATAATAATTGATGCTCAGCCCATTTTCGCTGTATTTGAGTTGAATCTCGCCATTTTCCAGACACTCTCCATAAAAATTGCCCAGCAGCGGCGCCAAAACTCGACCTCTGAGATGTTCGTAAGCGTGATTCCATTCAATATCGAAGTAATCGAAATAGTCGGAATCCGGCCCGTGTTCCAATACGTCTAACAGCAGCAAGTTTTGAGTGTCGTAAGCCATGTGGTTTGGGACAATATCTTGCAGCCATCCCATGTTCCGTTTCTTGATTTCGTATGTGAGGGCTTCAAAATTTTCTGATGTTCCCAATTCGGGATTGAGCAGATTTGAGTCAACGACATCGTATCCGTGAGAGCTGCCTTTTCTGGCTTTAAATATCGGTGAAGCGTAAACGTCGGTAATTCCTAAATCTTCCAGATAGCTCAGGATTTGTTTGGCGGCTTCAAAGTTAAAACCTGCATGAAATTGAAGCCGGTAAGTGGTTGTGGGAATTCTCATCTTAATTTTACTCCTAATTAATTAGTTGGTCGGGTTTGTTGTTTAAAATTAGAAATAGTAGGTTGAGTGGAAAACGAACCCTCCGTTTCACTGCGCCCAAACCCATCAATTTGAGATTTAAGTGAGATTTGAGATTTTTGCTTCCATCTAAAATCTCAAATCGCCAATCTAAAATCAGTTGTTGGGTTGAGCGGCAGCGAACCCTACGCTTCGCTCCGCCCAACCTACTATTTCTGTATTATTTCGTAGAGTGCGAAACTCTGGGGTTTAACAGTCAACTCTTGCTCTGAATTTATCTTGTCAGGCAAGCTAGAACCTGAACCCATCCATTTTTCATCAGCAGAGTCTAAAATTTTGTTCCAGTTGCCTTGGGGAAGTGCAGCCGTAAAAGCTACCTCTTGCCTGTTGAAGTTTAGAATGCAGAATATCTGGCTGTCATCTGTCCATCGGCGTAGAAATAAGATTTTTTCTGCTTCAATGCTGGACACTTCTAGACTGTTTTTGTCGAGTTTTTTAAGGGCTGGTATTGTCCGCCGCAGTTGAATCAAATGTTGGTGCCATTCCCAAAGGATTTTGTGTTTGCCTTCGGTTTGTTTTTCCCAGTTTAACTTACACTTATTGAAAGTCTCAGGACTCTGGGGGTCATTAAACTCGCCTCGACCTTCAAAAATTTTAAATTCTTGTTGTTTGTCTTTGCGGACAGCTTCAATTAAGTTTTCGTCCGAGTGGGAAATGAAGTAAAAAAACGGTGCTTCTTCTCCATACTCTTCTCCCATAAAAAAGAAGGGAATGTAGGGAGAAATTAAGACTGTGCCGGCTGCAAGTTTCAATCCTTCCAAGTCAACTAATTTGGAGAGTCGGTCTCCCAAAATGCGGTTGCCGATTTGGTCGTGGGTTTGGGCAAACACCAGAAATTTATGACCCGGTTCATCCTTAACAGAATTGCCGTGTTTCCGCTTTCTGTGGGGGGCGTACTGGCCGGAGTAAACAAAGCTTTCTTTGAAGGCTTTTTCTAAGTGTTCGCACTTGCCGAAATCTTGGTAGTATCGGTCGTCTTCTCCAGTGAGCAAGGCGTGCAGTGCGTGGTGGAAGTCATCGCACCATTGGGCGTCTAATCCGAAGCCACCGAGTTCTTTAGGACGTATAGTGCGGATATCGTTTAAATCGCTTTCGGCTATTAAGTAAAGTTTCCGCCCTAGTTCTTGGGAAATATCGGCTGTGGCATCAGAGAGTTCTTGTAAAAAAGGTCTGGCACCTACTTCAAATATTGCTTGAATTGCATCTAATCTCAGGGCATCGATGTGATAGTCTCGAAACCAGTAGAGGGCGTTTTCAATAAAGTAGTTGCGTACGCCGTCGCTGTAGGCGTCGTCGAAGTTGAGGGGGTCTCCCCAAACTGAGCCGTATTTTGATGTAAAGTAAGGGCCGAAGTCACGGAGGTAGTTTCCTTCGGGGCCGAGGTGGTTGAAAACTACATCAAGAATTACTGAAATGCCGTGTTCGTGGCAGGCGTTGACGAGTGTTTTGAAGCCTTCGGGGCCGCCGTAGGAGTTTTGAACCGCGTAGGGATATACGCCGTCGTATCCCCAGTTTCGCTCGCCGGGGAATTGGGCTACTGGCATTATTTCGATGGCGTTGATTCCCAATTCTTTAAGTTGTTTTAGCTGGGGAATTATTGCTTCAAATGTTCCGGCTTGGGTGAATGTGCCGACGTGCAGTTCGTAAATAATCATTTCGGCTAGCGGCACGCCTTGCCAGTTTGTGTCAGTCCAAGTAAAAATATTTTCATCTATTACTTGCGACGGAGCGTGTACGCCTTGGGGTTGATATTTTGAGGCTGGGTCTGGTCGGTCGGTTTTGCCGTCGATTTGGTAAGTGTAAAGGGTTCCTGGTTCGATGTCTGTAGCTGTGGTTTGCCAATAACCTTCTGCCGATTGTTGCAGGGGTATCAGGCGTTTTTCTGGGGAAACAATTTGGACTGCGATTTGTTTGAGGGTGGGCGCCCAAACGGTAAATTCACATTGGTTATTGCCGAGGTAATTGGCTCCTATCTTCACTTTGAGTTGTTCTCCTTATAAAATAGGTTGGTAGTTCGATCGCCCGACGCGCTATCAAATGCTTGCCCTTAACGTTCCGCGCCTGTTTAGACGGTAATATTACTTAATATCACAAACAACTAACTTTAGACAGAGGCCTCAAAGGCTAAAATTGTCTACCTGGCAAAATTAGCGGTTGGTTATGTCTAAATTAGAGCAGGAATCGGCACGGGGGCGATCGCCAAATTAACGGCCTGGAAGCGTTAATATTTCTGGTTGATATCATGTCGAAAATCTACCTAAAGGTAGGTCAAAAATCAGCGCGAGTGTGGATTTTATGGTTATGGCTTTTGGACGGGAAATCTGCTGCAATCTCGACTCGGCGGAGTCTCGGGAGTGGTTGGTCACAAACGGGATCGGCGGTTACGCTAGCGGGACGATCGCAAATCTCCTCACCCGCCGCTATCACGGCTTGCTGGTAGCTGCCCTCAAACCCCCGCTGGGACGCACTTTGATGCTCGCCAAGCTGGACGAGACGGCGGTGTATCACGATCGCGCCTATCCGCTTTATACGAACCGCTGGGCCGACGCGACGATGGAACCCCACGGCTACAACTACATCGAAAGCTTTCACCTAGAAGGCACGACGCCTGTTTGGAGGTTTGCTCTCGCCGACGCTATCCTGGAAAAGCGGATTTGGATGCAGCAAGGTGCTAACACAACATATATTCAATACCGCTTGCACCGTGCCTCACAGCCGATCGCCCTCGCTGTCAAAGCCCTAGTCAACTACCGCGACTACCACCACACGACGAGCGCCGGCGACTGGCAGATGAGCCTAGAAACCTTGGAACGCGGGGTTTGCGTGACTGCATTTCCCAAGGCTGCACCCCTGTATTTGCTGACAGATGCCACACCAGAGGCCAAATTTCGAGTCTCTGCGCCCTTATACAATTGGCATTACGGATTGGATCTAGCAGCCGAAAAGCGCCGCGGATTGGATTGCTGCGAGGATCACTTGCAGGCGGCGACTTTTCACATGACGATCGCACCGGGAAGTTCTCTCACATTGATAGCCAGCACCGAGAAAAATCCAGAACTCAACGGCGGTACAGCTTTAGAATCGCGTCGCACTTATGACCAACAACTGCTGCAAAACTGGTCAAAAGTGAGCGAATCTCCCGACTGGATCGATCACTTAGTGCTCGCCGCCGACCAATTTATCGTCAGCCGCCCGCTACCGGAGGAACCCGAGGGGAAAACGATCGTAGCCGGATATCCCTGGTTCAGCGACTGGGGGCGCGATACGATGATTAGCTTGCCAGGTCTCACAATCTGTACCGGGCGATCGGAAATTGCGCGATCGATTTTGCGGACATTTGCGCGGTATGTCGATCGGGGAATGCTGCCGAACCGCTTCCCGGATGCGGGCGGCGAACCGGAATACAACACCGCAGACGCGACGCTGTGGTACTTTGAGGCAATTCGCGCTTATATCGATGCCACGGGCGACGACGAACTTTTGACCGAACTCTGGCCGGTGTTATGTGAGATTGTGGACTGGCACTTGCAGGGTACTCGGTATAACATCCGCGTCGATCCCGATGACGGTTTAGTCTACGCGGGCGAAACCGGGGTGCAACTGACTTGGATGGATGCGAAAATCGGCGATTGGGTGGTGACGCCTCGGATTGGTAAGCCGATCGAACTCAGCGCGCTTTGGTACAATGCTATACAAGCTATGGCAAGTTTTGCTCAAAAACTGGGCAAGCCTCACAATGAATACCAACAATTGGGCGATCGAACGGCCGCCGGATTCCCTCGCTTCTGGAACGCCTCAACCGGTTACTGTTACGACGTTCTGGACGGCCCCGACGGACACGATAGCTCCCTGCGGCCCAACCAGATATTCGCCGTATCCTTGCCCCTAGACTCGATTCCTCCTCACTCCGCCAACTCCTTGTCAGCGGGGATGCGCCAGGAAACCCGCTATACACCGTTACTGACGCCCATCCAGCAGCGCGGCGTGGTGGACGCCTGCGCTCAACAGCTTCTAACTTCTGTCGGCCTCCGCAGCCTCTCGCCCCAGCATCCACAGTATCGCGGCGCATACGGAGGCGACCAATTGCAGCGCGACAGCGCCTACCACCAGGGCACAGTTTGGGGCTGGCTGATTGGCCCGTTTGTCTTGGCGCACTTGCACGTATACAAAAACCCAGCACAAGCTCGCGAATTCCTGGAACCGATGGCACATCATATAAGGGGCGGCGGAGTTGGGAGTCTGGGCGAAATTTTTGAGGGCGACGCCCCTCACTCGCCTCGGGGCTGCACGGCTCAAGCTTGGACTGTGGCTGAGGTGCTGCGGGCTTGGTTGGCAATTAATACTGTGGGTGTTTAAATTAGTAGTGTTATCAATCAGTTGGTAATATCGCAAATTCAAGCCCTCAAGAGAATCTCTCTTTCTCTGTCTGTTCTCTTTGTCTGCGTCAAGAGCACCTCTGCGGTTCGTTTAAAAAAAGAGTTCACCAATCTGCCTATCATTGCTATAAACTAGGTGGGTTATTCGGCAACAAAATCAAGACAACTACTAATTAAATAGGAGATTTATGGCATTATTATTAGCGGGCGATATTGGCGGAACTAAGACAATTTTGCGGTTAGTGGAAAGGACTGTTAACGGTGAAATGAACGCTCTTTACGAGTTTCGCTATCCGAGCGGGGAGTTTCCCGATTTAGTGCCGATGGTGCAGCAGTTTTTGACGGAAGCTGCTATGAAATTGGATTTTGCGCCATTGCCTGAAAAAGCTTGTTTTGCGATCGCAGGCCCGGTAGTTAACAACACTGCAAAACTGACTAATTTGCCTTGGATGCTGGATGCGAAGCGTCTGGAACAGGAATTAGGAATATCACACGTTAGTTTAATTAATGATTTTGTCGCGGTTGGCTACGGCGTGTGGGCTTTGGACGATCGAGATTTGCACACTTTGCAAGTTGGAAAACCCCGCCCATACGACCCAATTGCTGTGATTGGTGCGGGTACTGGTTTGGGAAATTGTTTTGGAATTCCCGAGGCAAATGGCATCAGGGTTTTTTCTTCGGAAGGGGGGCACGGTGACTTTGCTCCTCGTTCGGAGTTGGAGTTTCAATTGCTAAAATATTTGTTAGCAAAACACGACATTTCCCGAATATCGATCGAGCGTGTAGTTTCGGGACAAGGGATTGTTTCAATTTACCAGTTTTTGCGGGACAAAAAGTTTGCTCCTGAATCGTCCGAGATAGAGGAAGTTATCAAAAAATGGGAGTCAGAAATCGGGAAAACTGAAAAGAGTGTCGATCCGGGGGCGACAATTGCACAGGCGGCCCTCAAAAAGTGCGATCGGCTTTCGGAACAAACAATGCAAATGTTTGTAGAAGCTTACGGTGCAGTGGCGGGAAATCTGGCTGTGACATTGTTACCTTACGGCGGTTTGTACGTAGCTGGCGGCATTGCTGCTAAGATTTTGCCGCTGATTCTAGAAGGGGGTTTTATGCGAGCTTTTACGCACAAAGGTCGGATGGATTCGCTGTTAGAAATGATGCCCGTTCGATTGGTTTTGAATCCCAATGTAGGGTTAATTGGTGCGGCTGTTTGTGCGGCAGGTCTTTAGCTAAGGCACCGGAATGATAGAGGACACGGCATTGCCGTGTCCCTACCCCGATTCATTGTAGGGAAACGGCATTGCCGTGTCCTGATTTCTTAGATTATCCTCATTCAAGAATCTCAAATTTTCTGCGATCGTAAATAGGGTGCATCTCAGTTTTGCACATATATCAAGTGGAAAGTTGACCATTGAGATAAGCACAGCGCAGAGAAAGGATAGAGGCAACACTCTCGATATTCCACTGCGCTCCCGATAATTTTACCCTGAGCCCAATTCGTTTAATCGTTGATTCAACTGTTCCAGAACCGATAGAACTCAGGGACTCTTCTTGATAGTGTTGGTAGTTAACTATCCGGTTGCGATGGAACTCTAAATAATTGCAAAATGTTTTAAATGCTTTTCTTTTCAGGTCTTTAAATAAATTTATCACTTGATTAACTTGACCTGACCACAACAGACTTTCTGCTTGCTTTGAGCGTTTCAGTGAACCCCCTGCTTTATAGAGATTTTCTTTCAGATGATACCAATCTAAGATTTCTTGCCTTTGTTCAGTCACTCCAATTTCTTGAAATAAGTTCCAAATTCCGGGATGACCATCCCCTATACAATACATAGGGTCTAGCAATTTTTGGCTATTACTCCAATCAATTAAATCTTGATTATTTTGAAAGAAAGCTCCGCAATAAACATTATCTAAACACAGGGCTTTATAATCTTTCCAATAACATGGCTCACCCTTGTTTTCGGTGCGTAGCCTGACTTTACCTCCATCTAAGGTAATTTCTTGGACTCCTTGTTTAGATGTAGGCAATTCAAATTGTTGGTTCTTTACTAATCTCTGTAATGTACTATGAGACACTGGGATTCCCGTAAATGTTTCTAAATCTTTTTCTCCTTTTTGATAAGACTCATTGGCACTGATTATCAGAGCACACTTTTCCATCATGGGACTGAGTTGACTATAAGGTTTTAACCCGAAATATTCCGCCTGATTATTTGTAATCCTGAGCGACCCAACTACAGATTTTACTGTTCGTGTTCTTCCTGTTTTAATTCCTGATGCTGTTGAAAAAAAAAGCTACCTAATTCTGGTCCCACTTCTGATAATATTTTTTGACGGAGAGTTTTTTAGATACATTCAAAATTTGACAGTTCGGTTGAATCTGTATTTCTGTAAAGAATGGATGCTACCTCTTTTAAGTGTGCTTTTAGGCGCTTTTGGTCTTCGGGTGTCATTTTTTTCCCTCATCTTTTTTCACAGTTTTACTAGCTTTTTCATTTTCGCGCTTTTTTCATATATTTGCAAAAGTGAGATGCACCCCGTAAATATCCCTTAAACTAATCTGAAACTCAACCAATTCTAAACTTAACGTCTCATCTTCAGAGTCATATACAAAATCGGATGACTAATTATATCATAGCTTGAATTAAGTAGACTAAGTAAAATAGAATATCCTTTCTAGTTATCATCTAAAATTTAAAATTACTTCCCTTCCCGTTCTTTCAGCTTCCGCTGGGCCAACTCCTTCACCTGCGGATCTTGAGCGACGGCTAAAGCTTGGCGATAGCTTTCAATTGCTTTTACTTTGTCGCCTTTGAGTTCATAAGCAATGCCGCGATTGTAGAAGGCTTCTGCGTATTTAGGATTGAGTTTTAGGGCTTGATTGAAATCGGCAATGGCGCGATCGTATTCCTTTTTATCGTAGTAAGCATTGCCGCGATTGTAGAAGGCGTCTGCATCTTTAGGATTGAGTTTTAGGGCTTGATTGAAATCGGCAATGGCGCGATCGTATTCCTTTTTATCGTAGTAAGCATTGCCGCGATTGTAGAAGGTTACTGTATCTTTAGGATTGAGTTTTAGGGCTTGATTGAAATCGGCAATGGCGCGATCGTATTCCTTTTTATCGTAGTAAGCATTGCCGCGATTGTAGAAGGTGTCTGCATCTTTAGGATTGAGTAGAAGGGCTTGATTGAAATCGGCAATGGCGCGATCGTATTCCTTTTTATCGCCGTAAGCATTGCCGCGATTGTAGAAGGTGTCTGCATCTTTAGGATTGAGTTTTAGGGCTTGATTGAAATCGGCAATGGCGCGATCGTATTCCTTTTTATCGTAGTAAGCAT
>NZ_JAUBUG010000059.1:0-5858 GCF_036705345.1 Microcoleus sp. B3-D2 | reverse complement strand
ATCTTTAGGATTGAGTTTTAGGGCTTGATTGAAATCGGCAATGGCGCGATCGTATTCCTTTTTATCGTAGTAAGCATTGCCGCGATTGTAGAAGGTTACTGCATCTTTAGGATTGAGTAGAAGGGCTTGATTGAAATCGGCAATGGCGCGATCGTATTCCTTTTTATCGTAGTAAGCCCAGCCGCGATTGTAGAAGGCTTCTGCGTATTTAGGATTGAGTAGAAGGGCTCGATTGAAATCGGCAATGGCGCGATCGTATTCCTTTTTATCGTTGTAAACAATGCCGCGATTGTTGAAGGCGTCTGCATCTTTAGGATTGAGTAGAAGGGCTTGATTGAAATCGTCAATGGCGCGATCGTATTCCTTTTTATAGTAGTAAGCAATGCCGCGATTGTTGAAGGCTTTTGCATCTTTAGGATTGAGTAGAAGGGATTGATTGAAATCGGCAATTGCGCGATCGTATTCCTTTTTATAGTAGTAAGCACTGCCGCGAGTGTTGAAGACTGCTGCTAATTTAGGATTGAGTTTTAGGGCTTGATTGAAATCGGCAATGGCGCGCTCATATTCCCCTTTCTTGCGGTAAGCAATGCCGCGATTGTAGAAGGCGTCTGCATCTTTAGGATTGAGTAGAAAGGCTTGAGTGAAATCGGCAATGGCGCGATCGTATTCCTTTTTATAGTAGTAAGCACTGCCGCGATTGTAGAAGGCTGCTGCACCTTTAGGATTAAGTAGAAGGGCTTGATTGAAATCGGCAATGGCGCGATCGTATTCCTTTTTATAGCCGTAAGCAGTGCCGCGATAGAAGTAGATAGTGGCTGGGTCAAGTGCAGCTTCATTTGGTTTAGCCTCTGAAAGTGCTACCGTTAGTTGCTTAATAGCATTATCCCAATCATCCGCTGCATAAGCAGATACCCCCAATGTCACCAACGTTAAATATTTCAGTTCCTCCGCTAAATTGACTTGTATCTCAAAACTTTCTAGCGCAGCCACCGCCATTGTGCGAATTTCTCCCTGCACTTGCTTACCTACATCGATATAATCCTTTGCTGCAGAAAACATCTCAAAATTCACGCTGACTGCTGCTTTCTGCTGCGTCTTGCCATACCAACCCCAAATCACAATATCCGCATTTTTATTCTTGCCCAATTCCCGCGCTTTATCTTTCCCTTCCTGCTGACTAATCGCTTGTTTGAGGGGCAGAATTTTCACGGTTGGGTAATTTTTAGTTGCCTCCTGCAAGTTCTGTAAAATCCTTTCTGTGACGCGATAATTTTTCGCATCCACCCCATCAAACTCCGCTAACAGAACCGTTACAGTTTTGGTTTTTTGTTCGCAGTGTTGTAGGAGACATAGAGGAGATAACTGAGGTTGTAGAAAATGCAAACCTAT
This sequence comes from Microcoleus sp. B3-D2, assembly GCF_036705345.1. Classification (NCBI taxonomy): domain Bacteria; kingdom Bacillati; phylum Cyanobacteriota; class Cyanophyceae; order Oscillatoriales; family Microcoleaceae; genus Microcoleus; species Microcoleus sp. B3-D2. Next base: position 4,469 of record NZ_JAUBUG010000059.1, on the reverse strand, counting down.
ACCGCCACCACCTAGACTCAATAACCCGATCGCCCCTGCAACTAGCCAAACCCTTTGTGACTTCCCCCCCGGAATTCGGGTTATTTCGGAGGGCGTTACTTTTTTAGTTTGTCTGCAAAGTTACAAAACGTGGGAAATACCCGCCGCAACAATCCTGCCGTATCCAACTCCATCTCATAGGAAATTAATCCCGGCAACAACGGAATCGCTGCTTTGAGTTTTCCCGCCGCCGGAATTCCCGGCTTACTCAATTCCGCTTTGATTTCCTGTAACACCTTCATCAATTCGGCATTCCTCTGAACCGCAGGTTCAATCTCCAGAATCTCCACTTCCCCCACCAATTGACTCGCAACTATTTCCGCATCCGCTTCGGGAATCGTCAATCCGGCAATTTCCGTCCGCCAGCGCAGCCAATAGTCTCGTTCAACGCTACCGAGTTCTTTTTTGAGTTTATCAATTCCCTGCTGAATCCGTACCTTTTGCGCGTCTTGAGCCAACCGTTTCGCTGTTTCCTGGCAAGCGAGTTGATCGTAATAACCTTTCACTTCAGATTGCAGGTGGGACAGGCGCTCGCTAATCATCGAAAACTCCAAATAATATAATCAGTTTAAATCTCCTATTCTCACTATACGGATCGACATCCGGATCGATTTTCCTCTTTTCTCCTACTTCATCTTCAAAATCTTCTGTGCCGCACTTTCAGATACCGGCATCACCGATAACCGATTGCCTTTCCTCACCAGCAAAATCTCATCAGCACTAAACTTTTGTTTCAGTTCATCCAAAGATATTAACTTAGCAAATTCCTCAACAAACTCAACTCTCACGGTTTGCCAGCGAGGAGCATCTAACGGCGATTTAGCATCATAATATTCGCTATTCATATCGAACTGAGTTGGGTCAGCAATTCCAGTCTCAACGACACGCACTAAGCCGACAATTCCCGGAATTTTAGTATTAGAATGGTAAAAAAATACTAAATCTCCCCGACTCATTTCTCGCATAAAATTGCGAGCTTGATAGTTGCGAACGCCATCCCAAATGGAAGTGCGATCGCCCTTCAAGTCCGCAATACTATAAACATCCGGTTCCGACTTCATCAGCCAATAATTCATAGAATATCTTTCCGCTTCTGCAACCACAGAGTCAACATCAAATAAACGAAAATATGTACGCACAAAATACCCCAATTTAAACTCAAATTCTCCCAGGTTGGATCGTAAACAGGAGTAGGCTCAAACGGCTGAGGAAGCGTACTCCCATCCGGTAATGTAGTAGGCGCCGGAACCATCCCATTCACATTAACTAAAGAGCCGTAAGCACCCACAGACCAGCGGCTTAACATCAGCCAAGAAAACTTGCTCGCCGCACCTTCCATCTTAAACAAAACTCCAGAAAAAATAATTTGAGGCAGCAATAATAGAGGCAAAGCGCTATTAGCTTGAGAGCTATTTTTAACAATCGCAGAAACGACTAATCCGAGACTTATGCAGCTCATCAAAGTTAGGAATGTGGTAATAGTTGCCCCGAGCGCCCAGGAAATCAAACTCGGTTCGGGGGATTTAAAAGCAATCAGAATAACTCCTACCATTAACAGTGTTTGCAATACTGCCAAACCAGAAAGTATAAAAATTTTTGAACCTAAATAAGCAAACAATCCTAAATTGACCAAACGTTCGCGCAGATAAATAGCAGATTCTTTAACAATTTCTTGCAGAGAAGTTGCCAGTCCTACCCAAATGGCCGCACAGGTAAATACAAATAAAACTCTGAGCGCTAAAGGTGCTAAAGTTGCCTCCGGTGCGCCAATTAGTGGGTCTTTATCTCTGACGGCTAGGCGCAGCAGACTAATGCCGATCGGAGCCGTTAAAAGAGCTAAACTTAAGTTAACTAAGTCGCGGGAAATAAGCTGAAAATAGCGCTGGGCAAGCAAAACGAGTTGTTTTACAAAAGATTGAGATTTTGGCACAGAAGGTGCTGAAGGCGTTTTTGTATTAGCATTGCCTGTGCTGAAGTGGTTGACAATATAGCGCTGATAGTAGGGAGATTTATTAAACTTTTCTGCCCAGCTTTGAACGTTGGTTTCTCCTGTTTCTAATTCGTTGTAAATGTCGGCAAAATCGCCAGTTTGGACATCAAAAAAATCGAGGGCTTCCCTAGGCGGGCCGAAGTAACAAAGGCGTCCGCCGCGACCCATAAACACAATCCGATCGCACATCGTGATATTTGCCGTCGCGTGAGTCACCAGAATCACCGTCCGGCCTTGGTTTGCCAACTTTCGCAGCAGTTGCATCATCTTCTTATCCAAACCCGGATCGAGTCCTGAAGTCGGTTCGTCTAAAAAGAAAAGTTTCGGGTCTGCTAACAGTTCAACTCCGATACTGACCCGCTTCCGCTGTCCGCCGCTAAGCTGTTTTACCAAAGCCTTGCGACGGTGAGTCATTTCAATATCTTCTAAAGTTTTTGCGACTACCTGCTTGACATCTGTATCGGGAGGTAAGCGCAATTTAGCTGCATAACTCAAGACTTCTTCTACTGTCAAATCTGCGTGCACAATATCATCTTGAGGCACGTAACCGATTTGATTGCGGTAAATATTGAAGTTTTGGCGCAGGTTGTCGCCGTTGAGAAACACAGCGCCGTTAATAGTTTTTTCGATGCCTAAAAGCGTCCGCATTAAAGTAGATTTGCCAGCGCCGCTACCGCCGACTAAAGCCACAAACTGCCCCGGTTCGATCGCCAAAGTGATGTTATCCAAACGCTTCGGAATCACCAGACTGTCAGCATCCAAACGAATTTGATGGCCGGAGTCTTGCATCTGCAACTCACCGCTGCGGTAAGTTAGAGTAAACGGGCCGATCCGAATTGCATCTCCCTCGGACAACTGTACAGAATTTGTCACTCGCTGACCGTTAATAAAAACCCCGTTAACGCTGTGGTCTCGCAAAATATAATTGCCGCGACTGTCTTGGTCGATTGTGGCGTGGCGTCTAGAAACAAGCGGCGCATCTAATTGCAGCGAAGCGTTTGGATCGCGGCCCAACAAAACCGACCGATTCTTAAGAAGAATTGACTGCTTGCTAGGGACAGCAACCTGATTCGCCAGCGGATTAAAATAACTCAGCAAAACTTGATTTTGAGGATCGAGACCGATTTTAATTTCTGTGCCGTTTTTCAGACAATAACCGTCATTGGGAGTGATGCGAGTGCGATCGACAAATAAGCCATTAGTGCTCGGCCGCTGCCCGTCACCGTCGTAAATCCAGTAATTATCCCCAATTTGGCGCAAAACAGCGTGAACGCCAGAAACTGCCCGCCAAGCTTCGGGAATGGCTAAATCAGCACGAGTGCGATCGCGCCCCAATACGTGCTGCTGCTGTTTTAACTCTAACTGTAAAACCTCGCCTTGATTGCTTAATACTATATAAGGTCGATCGCTTAAAGCAGTCAGTTGTCCTATATTGCCTGTCATACTTCAATCGCGGTTTTTGCACTCACTTTGGTCAGCATATCAAAAAGTGGAAGTCATTAGTCATTAGTCATTAGTCATTAATCATTAGTCATTAGTCATTAGTCATTAGTCATTAGGCATAATAAAACTTTTCTCACTCTCCCACCCGGCCTAAAAAGCAATTTATATGGGTAGAAATTTATCACCTTTTGGCAAAAACCGACAAACTGCGAAGCCGATTAATTGCCGCAGCCAATTCAAACCGTCGAAACATGGCAAAATCCCCTTCAGGAAAAGGCGATAAAATATCCATCCCCTGCGCGTCAATATCTGCCATCACCAAATCTATGATTTCCGACAAAGTGCGTTTTCCGTCCATGTATTGCTGCTTAGCATAAACCATTGCCGCAGCGATCGCCCTTAACTGTCCGCTGTCCACAATTTGCTCAACAGCACCCAAATCAATCTCCTCAGTTCCAAAAGCCAATTCATCAACATCCCGCACCTTCACCCGCACATCTCGCCGTCCCCGACTGGGATCTAAACTAGCAGGAATCGGCACTCTTTGAGTAATCTTACCAAAAGTTTCTCCCCCTTCTGCAGCACGGCTAATAGAGTAATTTTTAGCAATTTCTTTAGCTTTTTCCGTCACATTATATGCTTGAAAGTTATCCATTGAAATCACAGTATCCGCCACATCAAAATAATCGCCGCTTCCCCCCATGACTAAAATAGTCGATACGCCGCAATCTGCGTACAACTGTTTAACTTTATCAATAAACGGCGTAATCGGTTCCTTATCCTTCGCGATGAGTTCCTGCATTCGGCGATCGCGAATCATAAAATTCGTCGCCGCCGTATCCTCATCAACTAATAAAACAGGCACTAAATCCCCTTCTGAAATAGCGACTAATTGCGTCTCTAAAACAAAATACTGAGCTTCTTCCTTCTTCCCTCTTCCTTCTTCCTTCTTCCCTCTTCCTTCTTCCTTCTTCCCTCTTCCTTCTTCCTTCTTCCC
>NZ_JAUBUG010000058.1:0-46301 GCF_036705345.1 Microcoleus sp. B3-D2 | reverse complement strand
TTCTTCTGACCTATCTTTTTTTACCACAAGTCGGTCAACCCCTCACCCGCTCCGGGTTTTGGCGGGGTTGTCACCCCGCCAGGTAATTAGAGCTTGTTGTTCGCAGATATTACTACATCCTCTCTTGTCTAGTAGTCGCCAGTATAAGGGGATACTTCGTTTTTGCCAGACCAGACTGAGCATAAATACGTTGTGCGATCGCCCGAAGAGTGCGATCAATCGCAAGCTTCAAAGGTTTCGATTTCTTAAATTTGGCTTTTAAAATTTCTTTGACCAGCGGAAACCACAGACTTTCTATGTGGAGGCAGTCTAATTTGAGAAATCTTTGCAGACTACGCCTCCGGCTCTCAAATTGAATTGGATAGGGCCAGAAAGAAGCGAGCAATTCAATACTAACCTGTCTGTGGCTCTGCAACAAATATACCAGAATTTTGAGAGTCAGGTATTCTGCTGGTTTGAGTTGTTTTTCTAAATGGTTCTGGTAAGATTGAGGAAACATAATTAACAGATGGGGCCACTTAATAATTTCGACCCCATCTTTTTTTAGCTCAAGTTGGGTAAATCCGCCACCACTACGGGTTTTGACGGGGTTGTCACCCCGTCAGGTGAGCGCGACTTGACTAAGCGCTCGCCGAACCTCTTAGGCAGAAGTCTAAGATCTAAAATCTAAAATTGACTGATGGCGGACTAATTTCCATCCGGGTTGGTAGGAAATGTGACGGTAAAATTAGTCCAGCCATTCCGGCTTTCAACCTCAATTTTTCCCTGCAACTGTTCGACAAGTTTTTGAACCAAAGCTAAACCCAAACCTGTACCTCCTTGTTTCCAAGGATCGGCGTTGGGAACTCGATAAAATTTCTCAAAAATTCGAGGCAATTCCTCTATGGAAATGGACGATTGATTGCTGAGTGTAAATTGGATTTCTGAAGCCACGGCACTTGCTTGTCGCGAATTTGTCCTTTGTCCTCCCTGTTCCCCGTCTCCGTTTTTGCACTCAACTTTCAGAAAAATTTCGCCGTCATTGGCAGTATATTTGCACGCATTGTTGAGGAGCTCGGCTAAAATTCGTCCCAAACTAGCGCGGTTGGAACTGATCGTGGGGAGGTGGCGATCGCACTCTACTCGCAAATCCTGGTGGCGGTCGTGGGCCCGGGTGTAAAACGGGTCGATAATAGTAGGCAGCCAGACTTCTAAGTTTACTGGTTCGAGGTCGATCGGACAAGTTGCGGCTTCGAGCCGCTGCAAATCTAGCAAAGCATTAATCAAATCTGTTTCTCTAGTACATTCTGTTTCTAAAATTTCTAGATAAATCTGGCGCCGATCTAGCGTGGGAGAAATTCTCAACATATGAATAGCCATTTTTATATTAGCTAAAGGCGTCCGCAGTTCGTGAGAAACGGTGCTGAGAAATTCATCTTTGAGGACGTTTAAATGCTGGAGTTCGTGAACTTTTTGCTGCAATTCGGCGGTGCGTTCTTGGACTTGGCGTTCCAGGTCGGTGTTGAGATTTTGGACTTGCTGATAGAGTTGGGCTTGCTGAATGGCGATCGCGATTTGAGTTGCCAGTTGCAGCAGCAAATCCACTTCCGAAGGTTGCCACTGACGGGATTGGGAACACTGATGGACACACATCATCCCCCACAAATTGCCGTCTTGCAAAATTGGTACAATCAAATAAGCTTTGATTTGCGCTTGCTGGAACCGCGCATATTTTTCGGCGCTCAAACAGGCTTGGTCGAGGTCCGGAACCGCATAAATTTCCTGTTCGATCACAGAAGCAGATTCTTGCCAAATATTATCCGGCATGATTTCTCCCAAGATTGAAGGCCAATTTTCGGCAACTGATTCTGCCACTACAATGCCGTAATTGCTGGACTCTAAATGCAGGATTGCTACTCGGTCAGCTTGCAAAACTTGGCGGACTTCATCGACGCTGGCGTTGAGAATTTCTTCGAGGTTTAAGGATTGGTGAATCCGCAAGGAAATGTGAGTTAACAACCGATCGCGCTGCAATTGTTCGTGGAGTTTTGCAGTCCGTTCCCGCACCTGCTGTTCCAGTTTGGCGTTGCGGCTTTGCAACAGTTCCACTTTTTCGGCTTGGAGCTGATAAACCGACTGCTGCAACTGTTTGACAACTCGGTACATTTCGGTGGGGTCGAGGACTCTGAGCAAGCTGGTCTGAGTAATAATTCCCAACAGTTCTCCGCGCCCCCCGCACACGACCAACCGCTGCACTTGTTGCTGCTCCATTTCTTTGTGGGCCGTCCACAGGGAATCGGAAGGTTGAAGAAATTGCAGGGGAGTTCTCATGACTTTTTGAGCTGGGGTTTGCTCGAAATTTAGTTCGAGAAACTGTGCCTGCACGATGTCGTATTCGGTAACAATTCCCAGGGGTTGGTGAAAGGAATAGTGAAAAATGGAGGTATAGTCATCTTTGGGCTTCTCCATTGTTAATTCTTTATTTTTTGTGATGACTACGCAACTGACTTGATGCTCAGACATCAGTTCGGTTATACTCTGCAGCGAGGCGGTGTGGGGTGCTGTAATTGGCGTAGTCATCAATTCTGCTACCCGCCGCAATTTGAGAATGTTTGAAGGCTGCAATACTTGGCGAATTCTTTCCCGCGTCAGCACTCCTAACAAGTGGCCCAATTGATTGACGATCGGCAAATAGCGAATCTTGTGCTGGCGAAATAAGGATAAAGCGGTAAACACGTCTTGGTCGTCGGATTCTGTGAGGGAGACCGAAACCGGGGACATCACTTCAGAAATTGGTATTTTGTGCAGGGCTACTTTGTGCTGGGTGTCTATTTTGCCAGAAGCTATCAGCCTCACTAAGTCGGCGGGAGTTAATATGCCGATTAACAGTCCGCGCCTGGGGCTATCGGATAAGTTCCCTGTGGTAATAGTCTGCTGGTTCTGCACGACGATCACGCACCGGGCTCGCACCTTGTCCGGCGGGGAGGTTTCGGTCATCCCCCCCCGGTCTGAGGGTACAGGTGTTTTGACTAGGGGACAACTGTTTTGCAACTGACTCATCAGGGCGATCGCCGCTGCTAAGGAAGTTTCTGGCCCGGCAGTTAGGGGGTAGCGGTCGATCGCTTGTTCTAAGGCTGAGGAGTAAAAGGGCGGGTGGTTAAACGGCATAGTTGATTGCAGGTTGTCAGAGGGCGGCTAACTATCGGGCAAAGCCTTAGGGAACGGCAGAAACACCTCGCCTGTGCTTGGGATTTAAATAATAAACTTTCTCATTGATTATTTCCACGCAATCTGAGCTTTAGATTAATGGTGCCACTAATTCGCAATCTCACCGATCTCAAATCCTTGGGCGGTTTTTACTGCCTGCTTTTCTCCTGAGACTCTCCTATAATCAAAATAACCCGAATGTAAAGTTTTACTACAAGATTTATCCATAATGACAACTTTAAGCTTAGAGCAAATTGCAGCCAAGTTAGAAAGCCAAAATTCAGCCGATCGAATGGTGGCTTTGGCCAACTTGCGGAATGTGCCTGCTGCAGAGGCGGTGCCTTTGATTAAAAAGGTGTTGGACGACGAAAGTTTGCAAGTGCGATCGATGGCTGTGTTTGCTCTCGGGGTCAAACCGACAGCAGAGTGCTATCCTATTTTAGTCAAATTGCTAGAAACAGACCCGGATTACGGCATTCGCGCTGACGCTGCGGGTGCTTTGGGCTATCTGGAAGATATCAGAGCTTTTGACGCTTTGGTGCGGGCTTTTTACGAAGATACTCAATGGCTGGTGCGCTTCAGTGCTGCTGTTTCTCTGGGAAATCTCAAAGATCCCCGGGCCCGCGACGTGCTGCTGAAAGCTCTCGACAGCGAGCAAGTGGTGATCCAGCAGGCGGCAATTTCGGCTTTGGGAGAAATTAAAGATCTTGGGGCGATCGATCGCATCCTCAATTTTGCTCAGTCGGAAGATTGGCTGATTCGCCAGAGGCTGGCTGAAGCTTTGGGCAATTTGCCGAGTGTTAAGAGCGTTTCGGCTTTGAAATACTTAGAAAAAGATAGTAATTCTCAAGTATCTAAGGCGGCAACAATTTCTCTCGATCGCCTGTCAAAAGCAGAAGCGTGACATAAAACTTTTAGTATGTTGAAAAACCCGGTTTATTCAATAAACCGGGTTAATCCGTATTTTAGCAATCTTAATAAAATTTATAGAGTAGTGAGTAAAACCAGAATGTATTATTTAAGCTGCGAGGCTAAATCGCAAGTTAAAATAGTTGTCAATCTCCTTTAACTCAAACTAATCATGAATCAAGCGCCCAATCCCTTTAACTCAAATCCCTCCAATCCCCTAGACCCCTTGGAGCAAGAAGTTGACGATCAAGGTGAAGCATTGCCGAGACAGTACCACCCGGCAACTAAAAAAACTCTGCAAAAAGTCTTTATTATCCTGGTAGTTGTCGGGGCAATTATTGGGGGAATTCTGTCTATAGGGGTGATTTCGCTGATGCAGAAGGCGGGACTGACAGATGTGCCGGCAAGGGTACAGAATCCTAAGTGAATGGGTGGGTTGAGCGTACCTGAAGCGATCGCCGAGCCTTAAATTATAATATCGTTCAATATCGTGTCCATTTGCTGGCGCGAAATTAAGATGCGATCGCTCGCCTTCCAAATGAATCTTAATATTTTCGTTATTTTATTTGAGGCAACTGTGCCTATACAATCAAATTCGGTGCTGTCGCGGCCCGGGCCAAAAACAGTTTTAAATAAACCCCACTTATTCTAAGTAAGAAAATGTTACTTATTGCCCTATTTATCGCCACGTTTTTTTTAGCATACTGCAATGGTGCTAATGATAATTTTAAAGGCGTGGCGACACTTTTTGGCAGTCAGACGACGAACTATAAAACAGCAATTGGTTGGGCAACGATTACAACTTTTGCAGGTTCAGTATTTTCTATTTTTTTAGCAGAAACGCTGGTAAAAAGCTTTTCTGGAAAAGGGCTAGTTCCAGACGAGATCGCCAATGGCACAGATTTTCACTTGGCAGTCGCGATCGCTGCGGGTTTAACCGTTATTCTTGCTACCTTAACTGGATTCCCTATTTCCACAACTCACGGTCTTACAGGTGCCCTTAGCGGTGCAGGTTTAGTAGCAATTGGTACTCAAGTTAATTTTTCTGCATTGCAGAAAAGTTTTCTAATGCCTTTGTTGCTGAGTCCCATGATTGCGATTCTATTAGGAGCTTTAATTTATGCGCTGTCTCGCTACCTGCGAGTTTGTTTAGGAATCCAGAAAGAATGGTGTATTTGCGCTGGTCAAATTCAACAGATTATTCCCATTCCCCAGCCCGATGCAACTAACATACTGAAGTGCATCACAACCGCTGATGTCGCGGTCGATTCTCTAGATAAATGCACGCAAAGGTACCAGGGAAATTTTATACAAATTCCCAGCCAAAAGTTAGTGGATGTTTGCCATTTTATGAGTGCGGGAATCGTCAGTTTTGCCCGAGGGTTGAACGATACTCCGAAAATTGTTTCGCTGATGTTAGTCGGTCAATCAATATCAGTTCAGTGGGGAAGTTTAGCAGTAGGTTTGGGAATGGCTATCGGCGGTTTATTGAATGCTAAAAAAGTTGCAGAAACAATGAGCAAAAAGCTTACAGCAATGAATACCGGTCAAGGGCTGGTGGCAAACTTAGTGACGGGATTTTTAGTTATTGCTGCCAGTCGCTATGGACTTCCAGTTTCTACTACCCATGTTTCGGTAGGTTCAATCTTTGGTGTTGGATTGATTTCAAAAAAAGCTAATGTGCGCGTTTTCTATCAGATTCTACTATCATGGATTTTGACCTTGCCAATTGCTGCTGCGATCAGCGGCTGCGCTTACTGGGTGTTGCATCGGTAAGAGAATTAATCGTTAGTCCTAGAAGAGAAAGAGTTCGCAGTTGATTTGGGATTGTCATCAAAGGGTAACCCGATCAAATCTAACGGTAAAAACAAGAAATCGCGCCGGGAGTTTTTGAATAAAAATTTAAGGGTAATTTATGGTTAAAAATTCTACGATCGCGCCACCTGTTGCAGATAAATTGATCGCTGCTGGCTTTCACGCTCTTTCTGACCCCCTGCGGATTCTGATTTTGGAGTTGCTGCGAGAACAGGAGTTGTGCGTTTGCGAATTGTGCGATCGACTTTCTGTCCCTCAGCCTAAACTCTCTTTCCACCTCAAAACCCTAAAAGAAGCCGGTTTAGTTCGCAGCCGCCAAGAAGGCCGCTGGATCTACTACAGCCTCAATTTAGCTCAGTTTGTCGCCCTGGAACTATACCTCGCCGAATACCGCCGCTTCAGCCAGATCCTGCCGGCGCGCCCCTGTTCCGACGCGGTTTAACCTATCAACATTTCTTAATCACTCAAATACTGATATGGAGTGTTTGATGATTGACATATAAATTTTTTTTGATATGATGGCAGGGAACCAATTAGTTGAGAGCGATGGATGCAACAGCTCATAGGTTAGCTTGTACTCGGCCAGATTGCAGGCGAGAGGCGATCGCCGAATTTCTAGGTACATTTATTTTGGTTTTTGCAGGCACCGGCGCGGTGATGGTTAACAAAACTAGCGCTGGTTCCGTAACTCATTTAGGCGTCAGTTTTGTATTTGGTGCAGTAGTAACTGCGATGATTTACGCCCTAGGACACATCAGCGGTGCACACTTTAATCCGGCTGTAACTTTAGGGTTTTGGGCGAGCGGTTTTTTCCCAAAATACAAAGTTTTGCCTTACATTTTAGCGCAGTGTGCGGGTGCAATCGCAGCTTCTCAACTGCTGCTAATTACTTTAGGTGAAGTAGCAAATCTCGGTGCAACTATCCCTCTCAATGGTCACTGGTTGCAGTCTCTAATTTTAGAAACAGTTTTGACCTTTATCTTAATGTTTGTTATCCTCGGTTCGGGACTAGATAGACGCGCTCACATCGGCTTTGCCGGGATAGCAATTGGGTTAACTGTAGGGTTAGAAGCTGCATTTATGGGGCCGATTACCGGAGCTAGCATGAATCCGGCACGCTCTCTCGGGCCGGCTTTAATTGGCGGCATTTGGGATCACCATTGGGTTTACTGGGTTGCTCCTATTTGGGGAGCACAATTAGCAGTCGCAGTTTATCGGGAATTGTCTAACGGATTTCGGGATTTTAATTGAAAGTATCATGGCAAATTTTACGCACAAACCGAGAATTTTGTTTCTATACGGCTCTTTGAGAGAGCGTTCTTACAGCCGCTTGTTGGCGGAAGAAGCGGCGAGAATTATTGAGGACTTCGGTGCCGAAGTTAGGTTCTTTAATCCTCTAGAATTGCCGATTTATGGTAGCGTTCCCGATACGCATCCGAAGGTTCAAGAATTACGGGAATTGAGCCTGTGGTCGGAGGGTCAAGTGTGGTCTAGTCCAGAAATGCACGGCAATATTACCGGCATTATGAAAAATCAAATTGACTGGATTCCTTTAAGCATTGGGGCTGTCAGACCGACTCAAGGCCGAACTTTGGCGGTGATGCAAGTTAGCGGTGGTTCGCAATCTTTTAATGCGGTCAATACTTTGAGAATTTTGGGCCGGTGGATGCGGATGTTTACGATTCCGAACCAGTCTTCGGTTGCGAAAGCTTATCAGGAATTTAATGAAGATGGGACGATGAAGGATTCGCCTTATCGCGATCGCGCGATCGACGTGATGGAGGAACTGTACAAGTTTACCCTGCTGTTGCGGGAGCAAACGGACTATTTGACCGATCGCTACAGCGAACGCAAGGAACAAGCAGCTAAAGAGGCGATCGCACTAGCAAATCGCGCCCTTGAATTACCGGGCGCTTAGAAACCGCCGGAACCCCCACAGCAACCGAGAACCAACAACTCACAAAAACCATGAAAAAAGTAATGTTCGTTTGCAAAAGAAACTCCTGCAGATCGCAAATGGCAGAAGGATTCGCTAAAACCATCGGAGCAGGCCAGATTGGAGTCACCAGTTCCGGGTTAGAATCAAGCAGAGTTCATCCGACAGCAATTCAAGTCATGTCAGAAATCGGCATTGATATCACCGATCAAACATCCAACCCATTAAACGAATTCAATGCAGAAGACTACGATGCCGTAATTTCTCTCTGTGGCTGTGGCGTGAATTTACCCGAAGCGTGGGTATTGCGAGAAGTGTTTGAAGATTGGCAACTCGACGACCCCGACGGACAACCCATCGAAACTTTTCACCGGGTTCGAGATGAAATTAAAGCACGAGTTGAAACATTAGTTGACTCTCTCAAGTAAGATTAAGTAGACGGGCGGGCAGGATTCCCACCCCACAAGAAAATTAACTTTTGTGGAACAGGCCGGAAAGCCTGTTCTTAAGAATGGTGCAAGATGTGAGTTTCAATTAACTTTGTTGCCAATCATTCAAATTAGTCGCTGTCGCATCCAAAGAATTAGTGCTAAATTATGAGAGGTGTTCCGCTGGAACGCCTCTACATTCGTTGCGAGAACAGACCAAAAGGTTAGCACATGATTCAGACAGCAGTCACGCCTTTCAAAAACAAAATTAACTCAGCTTTAACTAAAAAGCAGATTACAGTTTTACAAATTAATCTCGGCAAACGCTGCAACCTCGCTTGCACTCACTGCCACGTAGAAGCTAGCCCGAAACGAACAGAAGAACTTTCCCCGGAAATTTGCGACCAATTAATTGAAATAATTCGCCGCTTTCCTCAAATTAAAACAGTTGACCTCACCGGCGGTGCTCCCGAAATGCTTTACGGTTTTAAACCGCTAGCGGAAGCTGCCAGGGCGGCAGGTAAAGAGGTTATTGTTCGTTCTAATTTGACGATTTACTTTGAAAAAGGTTTTGAAGATATTCCCGAATATTGCGCGCAGCACCAACTCAGAATTGTGGCGTCGCTTCCCTGCTACCAAGCTGACAATGTGGACAAAATGCGCGGCAACGGTGTTTTTGACAGTTCGATTCGGGCGCTGCAAAAGCTAAATCAGTTGGGATACGGAAAAAACCCAAATTTAATTGTAGATTTGGTGTACAATCCACAAGTGCCGGCTACAGACAAGTTTTCGCTAACACCGGAACAAGGCAAGTTAGAGCAAGATTACAAGATTTATTTAGCCGAACAGTTTGGGATTTGTTTTAATCAATTGTTCGCGATTACTAATTTGCCGGTGGGACGGACTAAGTTTCATTTGGAACATAAGAAACTGCACAAGCCTTATCTCGGGTTTTTGGAGGAGAATTTTAACCCCGGTACTCTGGAACATTTAATGTGCCGTAACGAATTGTCGATCGACTATTTGGGCAATGTCTACGACTGCGATTTTAACCAAATGGAAAATTTGCCCGCGAAAACTGGCAGCGGGGAAAAGATAACTGTTGCTAAATTGCTCGAATCTGGCAGTTTAGATGTGATTCAAGAGGTGCAAACTGCTGCTTATTGTTATGGCTGTACGGCGGGTTGCGGTTCTAGCTGCGGCGGTACTTTGATTTGAGAAGGAAGAAGGAAGAAGGAAGAAGGAAGAAGGAAGAAGGAAGAAGGAAGAAGGAAGAAGGAAGAAACTATGCTCTTGGGCCCGATTCCCGATTCCCGATTCCCGATTCCCGATTCCCCATGCTTTTGGGCCCAATGCCCCATGCCCATATTATTGAGAGTGGAGAGTTGAGGTAATGAATGATTCGCGATCGCCCGGTGAAAATCCCCCAACATCAAACAGGTGGAAGCTGATTTTAGGGATTGGTTTAGCTGTGGCTTTAATTGCTGCGACCAAGTTTTTCAACTTCCAAGGAATTTTGAAAAATGCCTTGGAGTCGATCGCGAGTCTCGGCCCTTGGGGCCCGGCAGCTTTTATTCTAATTTACATTGTAGCAACGGTTCTATTTATCCCTGGTTCTTTGCTGACTCTCGGTTCTGGCGTTTTGTTCGGAGTCGTTGGCGGTTCGGTTTGTGTTTCCATCGGCTCGGTTTTAGGCGCAACTTGCGCTTTTTTGGTAGGGCGGTATTTAACTCGCGACTGGGTTTCCAAACAGATAGAGGGCAATCAAAAATTTAAGGCGATCGACTCCGCAGTTGCTTCTGAAGGATGGAAAATTGTGCTGCTGACGCGGCTTTCTCCCATTTTTCCGTTTAATTTGCTTAACTATGCTTTCGGAGTCACGCAGGTATCTTTAAAAGACTATTTTTTGGCATCTTGGATCGGCATGATTCCGGGAACTGTCATGTATGTATATATCGGTTCCCTGGCCGGGAGTTTGACTGCACTTGGAGCGCAAGGGCGATCGCGCACTGCTGCTGAGTGGGCTCTCTACGGCATTGGTTTGCTAGCAACGATCGCCCTCACCGTTTATGCAACCCGCTTGGCTAAGAAAGCTTTAGACGAAAAAATTTCCCCTTGAAACCACAGCGCAAATTGGTAAAATTGTCAATAGTGTTTTTCCCATACATTATAATACATTGCTAATTTAAAAAAGTCCGTATTTTCTCTGTGTTATTTACAATTATTTTGTTATACAAACAAGATAGATATTAAAGATATCGTAAAGCACTAACCTCAAGTAGGTAAACCGAAGGTCGAAATATAAAATTGATGCCAAAATAGAAGGCGATCGTGCGCTCGGAATAAGAATTGTTTGGAGTCAGGAATGCAAGTCATACCATTTTAAATTTGAGATTTGAGATTTTAGATTCGGAATGACTGATGACTACCAGGGTCGGGAGCACCCGCCTACAGTTGCATTATTTTCTGAAAGTGGTCTCACGACTTGCCTGATATTAATTCTGCCGAATGACCAATACCGTTTGATGAATTTGATTCGGAGAGAACATTTGATGATGCAAAACCCAGCAAATCAAGCCGGATCTGTGTCTGCGGCGCCCCCACACCAAACAAAAAACCTGCGCCACTTTTGGGAAAACATCACCAATTCTGCTCAATCAAGGTGGCAGCAAGCGCATAGTCTTTGGCAGCACAGACGGCAGCGCCGCCATTTGCTGACCCTGCTAATTCTGGCCACCACGGCTTTAACCATTAGCACAACTGCTTGCATCAGCTATTTTTTTGTGCGCGGGCTAATCCTCGACAATTTAAAGCAAATAGCACTATTAAAACTAGAAAAAGGCACTGACGAAATCGACCGCTGGCTCAGCACTCGCAAAGCAGAAATAGAAACCCTTGCTTACGATCCTACGGTTAACACTCTCAATTGGAAATTAGTCGAACCCAGGTTGCAAGGAGAAATATACAGGTTAAAAGAGTATTTCATCCTGTCATTAACTCAACCGGACGGCTCGTTTATCAACACTCTAGGCAACCGCGCGAACAACAAAGACCGCCAACACTTTAAAAAAGCAATGGCAGGGCAGCTCAACGTTTCCGACCCGCTGATCGGCCGCAGTACAAAAGTTCCGACGATCATCATTTCAGCTCCTATTTGGGCCTTACCCCCCGCTCCCAATCAAGTAATTGGAACCCTATCGGGCAGCATTAAATTAGACCGAGTAACATCGGTCGCTAACAGCTTACTGTACGGTTCTGACAGTTATGCTTTTGCGCTCAATTCACAAGGAGTGCCCATTGTTCATCCCAACAGTAACTTAATCGGAAATATCGACCGGGAGACCCCAAGCTTTTTACAGTCACAAGACCCCGCACTCTCCACAATTGCGCGGCAGATGATCGACCGCCAGACGAACATCGAACTGGTAAAAATAGATAATAAATGGGTGTATGTGGCCTATGCTCCCCTCAAGGAAGTTAACTGGTCGATGGCTTTAGTAATTCCCCGCGAAAATATTGAATCCCAACTGCAAGCATTAAATTTGCTGACATCCGTAGTCGCCGGACTGCTCGTCCCGGCAATGCTAGCAGCCATTTGGCTAATTTACTCCTCCGAAAACAATCGCGCTCAAGCGGAGCGAGAAGCCATGCTCAACCGGATTGCTGGACGCATTCGCGCTTCCCTGGAATTAGACCAAATTGTGCAAAGTACAGTCGAAGAAATAGCAAGTTTGCTGCACCTAGAACGGGCGGCTTTTGGTTGGTACAAACCGCAAGAAAAAATGTTACAAATCCTCTGGGAATGTTGCCCATCTGATTCTCGGACACAAGCCATAAAGTTTGAGCCTTACTTTCTCGAAAATGTGTTAGTACGGAGCGCTCAAGGCGAACCAATTATTCTTTCGAGCGACACTTGGGCGGAGGGTGTAACTCAACCGCCCGAATTTAAAGCTAATAGCTATTTAGCCGTACCTGTCCATACTCAGAACCAGCCGCAGGGTTATTTAATTTGCAGCCACGTTACTCATTGGCTTTGGAGCAAGGAGGAAATCCAACTCTTAAAAGCGGTAGCCGACCAACTGGCGATCGCAATTACTCAAGCTCACCTTTACAGTCAAACCCAAGACCAAGTAAAACTCCTTAATAGTGCCTTAAATGAACTGAAAAAGACTCAAACTCATTTAGTGCAGAGCGAAAAAATGTCATCACTAGGTCAAATGGTAGCTGGGATAGCGCACGAAATCAACAACCCGGTTAACTTCATTTCGGCTAATTTACCTCACACCAGCAAATATACTAAAAATTTATTAGAATTGGTGAGTTTATACAAACAAAAGTTCCCGGAAGTCCCCCCGGAAATCGCAGACTTTACCGAAGAAATCGAGTTAGACTTTATCGAGGAAGATTTGCCGCATATATTGGATTCTATGAAAATAGGAACCGAACGCATTCGCAGCATCGTTCTTTCTTTGCGTAACTTTTCTCGCCTCGATGAATCTGACAAAAAGCAGGCGGATATTCACGAAGGTATAGAAAATACCTTGCTGTTGCTCTCCAACCGCATCAAAAATAGAATTTATATAGTCAAGAAATACGGAAAAGTGCCTTCAGTCGAGTGCTATCCGTCTCAGCTCAATCAGGTTTTTATGAACTTGCTGAGCAATGCGATCGATGCCTTGAACGAGATCGATCGCCTAGATAAAATCATTACAATTTCCACGGGAGTAGTTCGCGAAAATGGCGGTAAATTTCTGAAAGTGGCGATCGCCGACAACGGCCCCGGCATTCCCGACAGCGTTAAAGACAAAATTTATAATCCATTTTTTACTACTAAACCAGTGGGCCAAGGCACTGGTTTGGGGTTAGCAATTAGCTACAAGATTGTAGTGGATGGACACGGCGGCAGCATCAAAATTTCTCAACCTCCCGGCGGCGGGACGGAGTTTTTGGTAAAAATTCCTATTAGTAACGGAAAGTAAGAGTATTTTAGATTTTAGATTTTAGATTTTCAATTTGGGAATGACTGATAATACAAGGTTTTGGATATTATCTATAGTTGCATTATTTTTGGAAACTGGTATCAGGAGGAAGTGGGAATGGAAGCCCACGGAGTTTGTAACCGAGGTAAGGGATAGAGGTTCGAGGGAAGATGTTGGAGGGGACAAAAAGTTTTAATTAATGCTAAGTTGACGGCCGTTGGCTAAAATTAGAAGAGTTTTTGTTAAAGGTGTTTTATGGCTGTTGGCAAGGATACAATTTTCGAGCGCTTTTTGTCGCCCCTGATGCGACTGGCGATCGACGAACAAGCACTGAAACGACTCTACGAAGGTATCGACTGGGAAACAGCGGGCGATCGCTACCGACAACCCGACTTAGTTTATCCCGAATATTACACCAGCCAAAACTTTCACGGCATTAAACGCGGCTACCTCAACCCCAGTGCCGCCGTTTCCTACGATCCAATCACGCAATATGTTTTGCCTCCCCACGAAACAGTCGTCAGGCAAGGCTTAATTGACGCTGTGCGGGTGAAACCGCGCCGAATTATAGATTTGGGATGCGGCACCGGTTCGACAACGCTCATGCTCAAGCAAGCCTTTCCCGAAGCGGAAGTTGTCGGCTTGGACTTGTCGCCTTATATGCTGGTAGTTGCCGACATGAAAGCGCAAAAAGCAGGCTTAAATATCGAGTGGTTGCACGGAAATGCCGAAAGCGTTGCTTTTGGCGATGCCAGCTTTGATTTAGTCGCAGCTTCCTTGCTGTTTCACGAGACGCCGCCTGCTGTGTCGCGGGCAATTTTGCGAGAAAGCTTCCGACTGCTGAAGGTTGGGGGACAAGTGGCAATTTTGGACGGAAATCAAAAAACTTTGCGGCAGACAGAGTGGCTGACTGATATCTTTGA
This sequence comes from Microcoleus sp. B3-D2, assembly GCF_036705345.1. Classification (NCBI taxonomy): domain Bacteria; kingdom Bacillati; phylum Cyanobacteriota; class Cyanophyceae; order Oscillatoriales; family Microcoleaceae; genus Microcoleus; species Microcoleus sp. B3-D2. The sequence continues at coordinate 32,125 of NZ_JAUBUG010000058.1, read as the reverse complement.
GGAGCCTTATATTAAGTCTTACGCGGCTGGCAGCCTCGATGCTTGGGCGGGGGCGGCTGGATTCGCGGCGGTGCAAACTCACGAACACTGGTGGGCGAATCAGGTGACACATGGCGTGAAACCTTTGCCGGGGGAAGATTTGGAACAGGTGAGGGTGGCGAGGGGGTGGAATTTGGGCGATCGAACTCCTGATTTTGATGGGGATTTACCGGGCATTCCAGCTCCTGCTTGATCTATTAACTGTTGACTGTTGACTGTTGACTGTTGACTGTTGACTGTTGACTGCTGACTGTTGACTGCTGACTGCTGACTGTTGACTACTAACTAATGACTAATGACTAATGACTAATGACTACTAACTAATGACTACTAACTAATGACTACTGACTACTGACTAATGACTCTAAAAGCAGTTTTATTTGATTTTAATGGCGTGATTGTTAATGACGAGCCAATTCACGAGAAAATAATCGATCGATTGATGCTCGATGAAAATCTCCAGCTCAAACGTGGGGAGTTTCGAGAAGTTTGTTTGGGAAAAAGCGATTGCGCTTGCATTACCGCACTGCTAGAGCGCCGGGGACGATTTCTGACAGAAACATATCTTGAGCGACTGCTGCAGCGCAAGGCCCAAGCTTACAAAGCTCAAATAGATACTTTGGAGAAAGTGCCGATTTATCCTGGTTTGGCAGAATTTATTGACAAAATTCGGGTCGCCGGACTAAAAATGGCCGTAGTTAGCGGGGCAATGCGATCGGAGATAGAATTGGTGTTACATCGGGCCGGTTTGGCAGCAAACTTTGAGTTCATTGTCGCAGGCGACGACTTGACGGCGAGCAAACCAGCACCCGACGGCTATCTATTGGCTGTTGAACTTTTCAACCAGAAATATCCCGACTTTAACCTGCAACCGATCGAGTGTTTGGCGCTAGAAGATAGTTTTGCGGGGATTGAAGCGGCGAAAAAAGCGGGGATTCAGGTTGCGGGTGTGACTCACACTTACCCGTTTCACATGATCCAGCGCCAAGCCAATTGGACGGTGGACTATTTTGCTGATTTAGAGTTGGACAGAGTGGCGCAAGTTTGCTCGATCGCTCCCACTGAGTCGGCTGCGGAAAAAACTTGACCTTTTTAGCAGTTACGTGCTACTGTAGGTGACGGTCTGCGAACGTGAGAGCAAGCAAGACCTGTAAGCCTTTTAGATTCGGCAATCCCGCATCTAAAATGCTAAATTAAAACTCAATCAGGGGAATTAGCTCAGTTGGTAGAGCGCTGCGATCGCACCGCAGAGGCCAGCGGTTCGAGTCCGCTATTCTCCATATGTCGAATTACAAATTATTTGTCGTTGTTAACACATTAATGTCCTGATAATAGACAATACCTAGCTTCAAGTTTGAGAGGAGGCGGGGAGTGCGATCGCAAACTCTGCTCCCCCTCCCAAAGATGAAATTACCTCTATTTTACCCCGATGTTTTTCCACAATCTGGTAGCAAATCGCGAGGCCAATACCAGTGCCTTTTCCTGGTGCTTTAGTTGTAAAAAATGGGTCAAATAGCTTGCTTTGGATTGCGAGTGAAATGCCAGGCCCGTTATCGCTAATTCGCACCATAATTTGGCTACTATCCAACTTTTGCGTCTGAATTAAAATCTGAGGAATTTTACTTTTTTTATAGTTATCCCCGGACTCTTCGAGTGCATCTATCGCATTTTCTATAATATTCATAAATACTTGATTTAGCTGCGCTGGATAACACTCTATTTTGGGCAATTCTCCATAGTTTTTGACAACTTCAATTCCCTGCTTGAGGCGGCTGCTCAAAATCAATAGTGTATTGTCAATGCCTTCATGGATATCAACTAATTTCATTTGAGCTTCATCTAAACGAGAGAAGTTTCGCAAAGACAAAACTATTTGCCTGATGCGTTCTGAACCGATTTTCATAGATTCAAGCAGTTTTAGTAAATCTTCTCTGAGAAAGTCTAGTTCTATCTCTGCGATTTCTTCTGCGATCGCCTCTGTGGGTTGCGGGTATTCCTCCTGATAGAGACGAATTAACTTTAGCAAATCTATAATATACTGGTTGGCGTATTCTAGGTTGCCGTGAATAAAGTTAACAGGGTTGTTTATTTCATGGGCTACCCCTGCCACCATCTGGCCTAAACTGGACATTTTTTCGGTTTGAATTAACTGGGTTTGGGTGTGTTTGAGTTCGTAAAGGGCTGCTGTAAGTTCTTCTGTTCTTTGTTCTACTCGCTCTTCCAAAGTTTGGCGAGCCTGTTCTAATTCATGGGTGTATTCTGCTACCCATTCAACTAATTGATTGATGGATTTGGCTAAGGTGCCCACTTCATCTTCTGTGGTGACAGGTACTTGCAAATCAAAATTTGCTTGTTGAGTAATAGTTTTAGCTACGGTGGTTACCGCTTGGAGAGGAAGGGCGATCGCGCGGCTGGTACAGATGGCTAGAAAAATAGCGATAGCGACTGACCCTAACATACTCACTACGATGATTTGCACTCGCAAGTCCTCAGCTTTATTAAAATTAATGTAAGCTTGTCCCTGCTGTGCCTTAGCTACTTGTGTCATCAAGCTCAAACTCTCTGACAGCCGCTCAAACTTCACATCGAGCTTAACTGCTTTATCCCCTCTAATTAAATCCAATACTTGCTGCTGTGCCTCTTCAACTTCCTCTGGTTTTAGCAAGGAGGGAGCTATTTCTAGCCAAAAAGATTTGAGCAATTGAGAATACGAATCTGTCGCAGTTGTGTAACCGTTTAACAGTTCCTTTAATTCAGCAGAATTTACTGCTAATTCTGTGGAATGTTCTTCCGTAAAAAAAGCTATTTCTGCAATATTTTTTTGGACTACATCCACATCTTCCAAGAACTTAGCAGTTTCATATTCAAACCAGATTGAATCTCCCAAAACTGAGATTAAGCGTTTGGGATGTGACTGCACGGCTTGCACGGAATATTCTAAATCCATGAGCAAATCTTGTTGCTCATCAGCGAAGGTTAGAGCTTGGAAAGCTTGCTTTTGGTAATAGTCTCCAAAGAGCATTCCCCCTGTGGTTCCTAGTACGGCTATTCCAATTGCTAGCGAGTAGCCATAAGTAATTTTTTTGGCAATGCTTAAGCCAGAAATGAAGCGGTTAATGGCAGTCAAGGGAGTTTTTCGGATAGAAGTTTTGATGTCGCGAGATCCTTCCGTGACAGCGGCTTTATTGTTCCGTCTATTGAGGGTAAGATTGTGGAATTTCACCGCCCCATTTTCTCCCTGTTCAAATTTTTGCATACTGGCAACCTGAACTAAATTTTAACAATTTTATTCGTAAATGCACATAAATAAAGTCTCTTATTCGTAGTAGGGGCAATATTCCCTATAGTTTATGGATTAAGGACTAAAGCTCTACTACACATTCGGTCTTACATAAAAAAAATTAACCTTAAAAGACATTACCCTGACCAATGGCTTTATAAGCTTCACGAATCATGTTATAGTCACTGTCGTTTGCTGGCACCAGTTTAGCTCCTTGATACTTATCATTAGCTTTCCCCAGTAAAATTGCTTCAATTAGCTTGTCTTGATTTTCTACCAGGCGAGTGCGGATTTTTTCCACAAGAGTATTAGGCAGGTTGCTACTAGCAACAAACAAGTCACTAGGTAAGGGTACCCCTGTGGCAATAATCCGAAAATCCTTGGTCGATAAGCCGTCTATTTTTAGCAGATCTTTGTATCTATTCAAACCAATTCCTAATGCCTCAACTTGTTGTTTTTTAATAGCTTGCAAACCTTTTTTTCCCAACATTGAGATTTGGAAGTCGGATTGGGGATTTAAGCCAGCATCCATGAGAATTTTAATCGGGCCTAGATGACCGCCAGTTGCACCTACTTCCCACATACCTATTGTTTTACCTTTCAACTGTGCTAGGGACTTAATCTCGCTATTGGCAGGAACAAGAATAAGCGAGTGATAGTTGGGGCGGGTGATGGCAATGATGGGAACAGCATTTGTCCTGGCCCGCATAATCACATATTCAGATGGTCCTGTTAGAGCTAATTTTAGCTGACCAGACTGGAGAGCTACGGCTGCTTCTATATAGTTATCTACGGGGAAAAATTCAATTTTTTTCTCCAAAACTTCCCCAATAACAGTCCGAAATGCTTGATAATTTTGTTGTAAATCTTCTGAGCCCTGAATATCAGTTACAGCAAATTCAAGGGTTTCTGGTTCACTGGCGGCCAAATTGGAAAAACTGCGATTAGATTGATTTACTGTTGTAGAACAGCTTGCTACAAACAATAGGGAGAACCCAACAAAAGGCCGCCTCTTCATAATTTTTAGGAATTTTAGTGGCAGTTGAAAAATTCATAACTATTATAAGCTATTTGGAATAAGCTTTGATTAAAAGAGATTATCCATTGGTTAAACTCCAGTGCGGAAAAATCTTTAAGAAAATTTTTGATCGGTGTTTGGGTTAGCAGCGTAAGGCAGCGGATATTGTAAACCTAACTGCTTAAACGCTGCCCGTGGTAAGTGACAGGAATCGCAAACGCCACAAGCAACCTCACCGTCGGTGTCACAAGACTAAGTTTTTTCCGAAGGCACTCTCCAATTATTGCCTAATTTAATAATTTCTGTCTTGTTTAGCTCAATCCGCGGTGTTGAGATAGAAATTGCTTCGCCTTCTCTTCCTTGTCTTGTCCCTAACCGCAATACTTGTTGTATGGCTTGAATATAATCGGGGCGACAGTCTCGATAGCCGGAATAGTCTAAAGCGTTGACGCAAATGCAAATGCGATCGGCGTTGAGAGTTGCAGCCCTGGCGACGCCAAAACTTAGGAAAATTGTATGGCGAGTGGGAAAGTAGGTGATGGGAATGTTTTCGGACATTTGAGCGAGGGTGCGATCGCGCCAAAAAAGCGTCTGGGTGTCCTGCAACCGTTTTCAAGGGAGCGATCGCCTCAACGGAAATGGATCGATCGGGTACAATCCCGTATCACGAACACGCCTCCAGAGCAATTTGATTTTCTAATCAACCTTCTAAGCTGTTTTTTCAAAAAACGATCCTTAATTTGTTAGACGCTGCCCTAATTTTTGCCAGCCGCGTTTTTTAAGAAGCAACACAGAATTTCTGAAAAGTTTAAATAGCGACAACGAGCGTGTTAAAATCACTGCTGTACTTTTGGGGTAAAAAGCTGCTACAATCCATATCTAGCAAGGACTTCAGCTCCTCGGAGCGATACGGCATTAATTTTTAAAAGCGACAAATAATTTGTTATTCGACAATCAGGGTGATTTACACAAGTCCGATCGTACTCAAAGCGCAGTGCGAGCGCCACCCGTTTTGAGATACTGTACTGTAAATTGTCGAAAATTGTCCTTAAACTTTAATTTACTTAATAAAATTTTTTGTATCCAAAAATACAACTCTCTTATTAAGGGAGTCTTAATATCAAGTCGCTATGTGTTATTATTCTCAATCATCTGACTCATCTATTCAAGAGTAACAAGAAAAAATGACAAAGCGATTCGATCGGCGGAAATTTATTTTATACAGTTCTGCTACCCTAACATCCAGTTTATTTCTCAAAGCTTGTAGAACTCCAACTCCAACAACAAATCCCGCCGCTTCTCCCACATCAACAGGAAATACACCAGCAGCAGCCGGGGGCGGAAACACGATCAAAGTAGGAATTTTGCATTCCTTGAGCGGCACGATGTCAATCAGCGAAAAAAGCGTTGTCGATGCCGAACAATTAGCTATCGAAGAAATTAATAAAGCTGGGGGTGTCCTCGGAAAACAAATCGAAGCAGTAATAGAAGATGGCAACTCAGACTGGCCGACTTTTGCCGAAAAAGCCAAAAAATTGATCGACCAAGATAAAGTTGTCGCCGTCTTCGGCTGCTGGACATCCGCCAGCCGCAAAGCAGTATTGCCAGTATTTGAAGAAAAAAATCATATGCTCTGGTATCCCGTACAATACGAGGGTCAAGAGTGTTCCAAGAACATTTTCTACACCGGGGCGGCGCCGAACCAGCAAATCGAACCAGCAGTTGACTGGCTGCTAGAAAATAAAGGCAAAAAATTCTTCTTAGTCGGGTCTGACTACGTTTTTCCCCGCACGGCAAATACCATTATCAAGGCCCAGCTAGCAGCCAAAGGCGGCGAATTAGTTGGGGAAGATTACATTCCTTTGGGCGGGACAGAAGTCACGCCAATTATTACTAAAATTAAGGCAGCTTTGCCAGACGGGGGCGTCATTTTCAATTCCCTCAACGGCGACAGCAACGTAGCATTTTTCAAACAGTTGCAGGGCGCAGGTTTGGGGCCGGATAAATATCCGTCAATGTCTGTCAGTATTGCTGAAGAAGAAGTAAAGGCGATCGGCGTAGAATATCTTAAAGGCCATTACGCCGCCTGGAATTACTTCATGACTGTGGAATCTCCGGCCAATACAAAATTTGTGGAAGCTTTCAGAGCAAAATATGGCAAAGATAGAGTGACTAACGACCCGATGGAAGCAGCTTACATCATGGTTTACCTGTGGAAGCAAGCCGTCGAAAAAGCCGGGACAGCCGACGATTTGGAAAAAGTGCGGGCAGCAGCTTTGGGTCAAACCTTTGACGCGCCAGGGGGCACAGTAACAATGGATGTTAACCATCACCTTTCTAAATTTGTGCGGTTGGGCGAAGTGAGAGAAGACGGTTTGTTTAACATCGCTTTTGCTACACCAGAAGCAGTGAAGCCGGTTCCTTGGAATCAGTTTGTCGCGGAAACAAAAGGCTTTGCTTGCGATTGGTCAGACCCCGCAAAAGGTGGCAAATTCCAAGCTTGATAAGTAGGTAATACCAATTTTTTTAAGGTTGGCAAGGTATCTTCGATCCCCCCTCGCCCCCCTTAATAAGGGGGGGACAAGAGCGTTCTTGCGTCACCCCCTACTCCCCTGAATCAGGGGGAACAGGAGTCTTCAAAGTCTCCCTTATTAAGGGGGATTTAGGGGAATCGAGATACTCACTCTAAGCATAATTTATAGAAAAATTGACGCTTAAGTTGATACCAATGGGGTAAAATCCGCCCCTAATTATCCGCGAACAAAGTTAACCGACTTGATGCAGGAGTAACAAAATTGGCGATATTAGATGGTTTATTTAACGGCATTAGCATCGGCGCAGTTTTACTAATTGCAGCCCTGGGATTAGCGATTATTTTCGGGCTGATGGGCGTAATTAATATGGCTCATGGCGAGTTGATGATGCTGGGGGCTTATACAACTTTTGTGGTGCAAAATGTCTTCAAAGGTATGGGAGGATTTGCTTTTGAAACATACATTTTATTTGCAATTCCCCTAGCTTTTTTAGTAGCTGCATTGGTAGGATTAATTCTCGAACGCGGAGTGATTCGCTATCTTTACGGGCGGCCGCTAGAAACTCTGCTGGCAACTTGGGGCGTAAGTTTAATTTTGCAGCAGTTTGTCCGCAGCGTCAGTTGGGTGCTGGTAATTGGGATTGCGGTGTTTTGTTTGCTGTTTTTTGGCGGTTTGCGGGTGCTGAAATCTCGCCTTGATTTCGATCGCACTCGCAGCAAAATTATCGCCATAATTTTGCCTTTATCTTTGGGTATTTCCTGGGCGGTGAGCGCCTTTTTAGGGCAAACTTACAAACTGGCAGTAACTCAACCTTGGTTTGGCGCTCAAAATGTGGATGTAACTGCACCGAAATGGTTGCGGGGCGGCATACCGCTGGGCAATTTTCAGTTGCCCTACGCCCGAATTTTTATTATTGTGCTGACTGGAATTTGTTTGGCGGGAATTTACCTATTTTTGCAAAAGTCGGTGTGGGGATTGCGGATTAGAGCCGTGACACAAAATCGCAGCATGAGCGCGTGTTTGGGAATTCCTACCGAACAAGTAGACGCGCTGACTTTTGCTTTGGGTTCGGGGTTGGCAGGTGTCGCTGGGTGCGCGATTAGTTTGATCGGTTCCGTAGGGTCAAATACGGGACAAAATTATATAGTCGATACCTTTATGGTGGTGGTTGTGGGCGGTGTCGGCAAGATTGTGGGGAGTGTAGTTGCTGCGATCGCGATCGGCACTGCAAATTACCTGATCGGTTCGGGAACATTAGCAATAATATTCGCTCCTGTCAAGCCTTTAGCCGACTTCTTCACATTTTTCGCCACAACCAGCATGGCAAAAGTGATGGTATTCGCCTTAATTATGGCTTTTCTGCAAGTGAAGCCGGGAGGGATTTTCCCGCAAAAAGGGCGGACGGTAGAAAATTAAAAATTACAACTGCGAGTGTAGCGAAAAATGCAGAAAACACATCAAAAACCCTGGCTAAAAGAAGCGGCAATTGTCAGCGCGATCGCCCTCACATTCATCTTACTCATCCCAGGAATACTCCCCGACGTTCGGCTCAATCAATTGGGGCGATTTTTAGCACTAGCAATTGCAGCCCTAGGCATAGACTTGATTTGGGGATACACCGGTTTACTTAGTTTAGGGCATGGGGTGTTTTTTGCGCTCGGCGGCTACGCCTTAGCCATGCACCTAAAACTGCAAATTCCCCCAACCGCCAGCAGTCAATTGCCAGAATTTATGAACCTCTACGGCGTTACCGAACTCCCCTGGTTTTGGCAACCATTTTATTCATTTCCTTTCTCAGCATTAGCAGTAGTTCTCATCCCCGCCATCTTGGGCGCACTTTTAGGTTATTTAGTATTCCGCAATCGAATTCGAGGCGTTTACTTTTCAATTCTTACCCAAGCAGCAACCATTGTATTTTTCAACTTCTTTAACGGTCAGCAAAAACTGATTAACGGCACCAACGGACTCACCGACTTTAAAACCCTGTTCGGAGCCACAGTCAATGACCGAGATACTCAATATATTTTCTACATTCTCACCATACTATTTCTAGCAGCAACTTACGCCCTCTGCCGATGGCTGACCAGCGGGCGTTTCGGCCGCCTGCTAGTTGCCATTCGCGACGACGAAGTGCGCCTGCGTTTCTCAGGTTACAATCCCACAGGATATAAAGTTTTAGTCTTTGCAATTTCCGCCGGTTTAGCCGGGATTGCAGGCGCATTATTTACCGTACAAACCGGAATCATTTCGCCAAAAGCAATGGATATTGCCTTTTCAATTGAAATGGTAATCTGGGTCGCAGTGGGAGGTCGCGCCACATTATCGGGAGCAATACTGGGAGCGTTGCTAGTCAACTTTGGCAAGAGTTTCTTGAGCGAACAATTTCCCGAAGTGTGGCTATTTTTCCAAGGCGCGCTATTCTTAATAGTAGTAACAGTCCTGCCCGACGGCCTAGTCGGATGGCTGCAAGATCAAAGTTTCGACCAAATCCGCGCCCTGTTCAGAAAACCGAAGTACGTATCTACTTACCCCAGCCTGGAACAAGACCCCCAAGTGCAGCTCGAAAAAGAAGAACTGGAACATTGAGTGCAAAAACATCGTGTAATTTATAAGTAGGTGGAAATAAATCAATTTCACTTGCAAGAGACAAACAAAGCAATCACAATAGACTTTGGAAAAGCTGCGTTTCTCTCGCAGGAGACGCAATATATATGTCCACCTACTTAGATATCCCTAGGAAACAGCTTCGTTCTTGAACTTGAGGGAAAACATATGGCAGATATTATTGACTACAAAATTTACGGCGACGATTTGCAACTCATCGAAATTGAACTCGACCCCAAAGAAGGCGTCAGGGCTGAAGCTGGAACCATGACATACATGGAAGGCGACATCCAAATGCAAACATCCACAGGCGGCGGCTTATTTCAAGGTTTCAAACGGATGCTGACAGGAGCGGGTTTTTTCATTACCACCTTTGTCAACGCCGGAAATCGTAAGGCCCGCGTCGCTTTTGCCGCGCCCTATCCGGGTAAAGTAATTCCCCTAGATTTAGGCCAACTTGGCGGTAAATTTTTGTGTCAAAAAGACTCATTTCTCTGTGCGGCCAACGGCATTGAAATTGAGGTAGCATTCACCAAGCGGCTCGGTGCCGGTTTCTTTGGCGGAGAAGGTTTTATCCTGCAAAAATTGCAGGGTGACGGGCTAGCTTTTGTTCATGCGGGAGGAACAATAGTTGAGAAAAATTTGGGAGTTGGCGAAGTGTTGCGAGCGGACACTGGTTGTTTGGTAGCTTTTGCGCCGACTGTAGATTACGATATTCAGTTTGTGGGCGGGTTTAAAAATGCTCTATTTGGCGGCGAAGGCTTGTTTTTAGTCAAGCTTACCGGGCCGGGAAAAGTGTATTTGCAAAGTCTGCCGCTCTCGAAATTAGCTGAGCGAATTATGGCTGCAGCTCCATCTCCACTGTCGAGCAGTTCTAGCAGTTTTACATGAGAGTAAACTGCCAGCAAAAAGTAGTAAGTATGGTGTCAGAGAAGGAGAGAAAGTCTCCTTAATAAGGGAGGATATTTGCCTGCCACACCTACAAGAGGTATGGGTTGTTGTTCATTAGTGAGTGAATTGTTAATTATGAATGGAAAAGTCTTAGAAATAGAAAACTTGACTGTAAGTTTTGATGGTTTTAAAGCCATAAACGGTTTAAATTTCAGCATGGATGCGGGCGAACTGCGAGTTATTATTGGGCCCAATGGTGCGGGCAAAACAACTTTTCTCGATTCGATTACCGGGAAGGTGCAGCCGACAGAGGGCAGGGTATTATTTAAGGGACAAAATTTACGCAATTTGTCGGAAGATAGGATTTCGCGCTTGGGAATTGGCCGCAAGTTTCAGACGCCGCGAGTTTACTTGAATTTAACGCCACGCGAAAATTTGGAATTGTCTTGCACCCGCCACAAAAATGTTTTTTCGACTTTGTTCCAGCCTGCTTCGGCTGCTGAAAAACGCACGGTTGCGGGTTTGTTAGAAACAATTGGTTTAGTTGCTAAAGCTGATATTTCGGCGGGTTTGCTTTCTCACGGGGAAAAGCAATGGTTGGAAATTGGAATGTTGGTGGCTCAATCTCCTGATTTGTTGTTGGTAGATGAACCTGTGGCGGGTTTGACGGATGAGGAAACGATGTTAACGGGAGAGTTGCTAATTTCGCTGGCGGAAAGTCATTCGGTGTTGGTAATTGAACACGATATGGAGTTTGTGCGGCAAATTGCGCGGCAGGTGACGGTGTTGCATCAGGGTGCGGTTTTGTGTGAGGGGACTATGGATGAGGTGCAAAATGACGATCGGGTAATTGAGGTATATTTGGGCAAACCGGAAGAGTAAGAAGAAGGAAGTTCGGCAACGGATTCTGTAACGGATGTAACGGATGTAACGGATGGAAGGAAGAAGGAAGTTCGGCAACAGATTGTGTAACGGATGTAACGGATGTAACGTATATCAGGAAGAAGGAAGAAGGAAGAAGTTATTTGTTAGTTGCTACTAATTCCCAGGCCCAATTACCAATTAAAAACTATGCTACAAGTCTCTAATTTGAATGTTTACTACGGCGAAAGTCACATTTTACGCGATGTCGATTTAAGCGTCAGGGCGGGGCAAATGGTTTGCTTGATCGGCCGCAATGGTGTGGGCAAAACTACTATGCTAAAAACGATTATGGGGTTGCTGCAACCGCGCAGTGGCACTATTGCTTTTGGCGGAGAATCTATTGCTTCTAAGTTGACTCACCAGCGGGCTAGATTAGGCATTGGTTATGTGCCTCAAGGGCGCGAAATTATTCCACGTTTGACGGTGAAAGAAAATCTATTGTTGGGTTTGGAAGCGAAACCAACCAAAATCAAAAATCCTGAAATTCCTGATGAAATTTTTGATTTATTTCCGGTTTTGAAAACTATGCTCGATCGCCTGGGAGGTGATTTGAGCGGGGGACAGCAGCAGCAGTTAGCTATTGCTAGGGCTTTGATGGGTGAGCCGCAGTTGCTGGTTTTGGATGAACCTACGGAAGGGATTCAACCATCCATTATTTTAGATATTGAAGCTGCCGTGCGCCGTGTGGTTGCGACTAGGGGAATTTCTGTTTTGTTGGTGGAGCAACATTTGCATTTTGTGCGGCAAGCTGACTGGTATTATGCTATGCAAAAAGGCGGCATTGTGGCTTCTGGAAGCACTAGCGAATTAAGTGATGAGGTGATTCAGAGGTTTTTGGCTGTTTGATTCAGAAGGAAGTTCGGCAACGGATTCTGTAACGGATGTAACGGATGTAACGGATGGAAGGAAGAAGGAAGAGGGAAGAGGGAAGCAGGAAACGAGGCAACGAGGCAACGAGGCAGAGCCTCTAGATATTTATTCCCAAGCAGAGTCTGGGAACAAGGAATCAAAAAACTTGTATTCAGTCTCCGTAGGCGGACAAAAGTTTGACAATAAGCGATTTCAATCGCCCAGGAAACGAGGCATTTTCCTTCTTCCTTCTTCCTTCTTCCTTCTTCCTTCTTCCTTCTTCCTTCTTCCTTCTGCTATATTATTGATTTTTTCGGCCGTCGGGCATTGTGGTGCCGCCCATACTTGCTCGATCGATACTAGCGCCATCTATATTAGCATTGCGGAGGTTGGCATCGGAAAGATTGGCATCTCTCAAGTCGGAAAATCGCAGGTCTGCACCGTCTAAATTTGTCTTTGTCAAGTTAGCTTTTCTGAGGTTAGCGTTGCTGATTCTCGCTCCTACTAATTCGGCTCCGCTTAAGTTTGTGCGAGCTAGATTGGTGTTGACAAAATCTGAGATCTCGAAGCGACTACCGCTGAGGTTGGCATCTGATAAATCTGCTCCTGTAAGGATGGGATTTTTTAAGTTAATGTTAACTAATTTTACTGCTCGGAGGTCGCAGCGGGAGCAGCTTTGAGTTAGCAGCAGCATTTCGACGTTGGCGTTGATTTGGTCGATTTGTTGCTGGGAGAAATTTTCGGCAAATTCTGGGGAGACGTAGCCGAGTTTTGTGGGGTCGTTTGCTTTTGGTTGGGGTGTTTGTATTGGTTGGGGGGTTTGGATGGGTTGCGGTGTTTGGATGGGTTGCGGTGTTTGTGGTTGGGGCGTTTGTGGTTGGGGTGTTGGGATTGGTTGGGGGGTTGGGATGGGTTGGGGTGTTTGGATTGGTTGTGGTGTTGGGATTGGTTGGGGTGTTTCTATTTGCCCGATCGCACTTAGTTGTAGCCCCACCTTCGGCAGTTCGAGAGTTCCTGCAAAAATTAGTAGGGCGATCGACAGGATTGTGAGTTTTTTCATAAATCAATAAGTTTTTGTTTGCATAAATACCATTCATCTGGTATAATACCTCGAAAAGTGAACACCCTACATTTCGCTAAGTAGATCAAAATTCAGATAAAAAACTTCGGAACCATCAGGCGCGCGAATTAACTTTTCTATTACCGAAGGCAGTTGCTGTTGACGGTACAATTCGGGAATCTCGCAGAAGCTTTCTTCGGTAATTTCCAAAATTTTTGGCATATCAGGAATAGGAATCCCCAACCGCTCGCTTTTATTTAAGGTACAAATTATCAGGTATTTGCACTCAGCAAAGCTCGGACTGCTGGGAAATATTGTGGATAAATTAATTATCGTAATCAGTTCTTCTTGATGCCGCAATAAACTATTACCGTTAGGTAAAATACCGTAGGCATTAAAGTTTTTAACAATGCGCTCCACTCGTTCAATAGGAACAGCATAGTAAATATTTCCTAGTTCAAAGAAAACAAATTTTTGAGGGGCAATTCTAACAGTGGCTTGTTTCTTGCTCCGAAATCGGCGATTGTAATTGGCGTGAGTCATTGGATTTTAGATTTTAGATTTTAGATTTTAGAATTATTTTATTGAAAATTGAAGATTATTTGATTGAGAATTGAAGATTGAAGATTATTTGATGTGAAATTGAAAATTATTGGAGTTTAGTAGGTGAGTCGGCTGCGTATCTTTCCTCTATAATTCGCGTGTTCAATTACTTTTTGCTTAAGTTGTGTTTGATATTAGGGATTATTTGATTGGAAATTTGAGATTGTGAATTAAATTATTGATTGGTGGATTAATTTGGGAATAGCTTGTAAAAGTTGGGCTTCGCTGTAAGGTTTGGTGAAGTATTGATTTGCGCCTAATTCCATTGCCATTTGCCGATGTTTTTCCCCGCTACGGGATGTCAGCATGGCTACGGGAATCTTAGCAAAGCGCTCGGTCGATCTGATCGCTCGCAACAATTCAAATCCATCCATCCGGGGCATTTCAATATCGACGATCGCCAAACTGCAATCAAGACCATTTTGCAACTTTTCCAGGGCATCCACACCGTCTTTAGCCTGTACCACCCGGTAGCGAGCACGAGTCAGCGTCATAGACAGCAACTGGCGAATTGTATAGGAATCATCCACTACCAAAATCTGCGGTGACTGACTCGAACTCGGCGGTATCTCCTGCACTTTACCGGAGACAGCGGCGATCGAACTATTTACCCCAGGTTGGCCCACCAAATCGTCCACATCCAGAATATTCACCACGCGCCCGTCCCCCAAAATCGTAGTCCCCAAAACGCCGCGAGGCTTGGATAGAGGCGGCGGCAAAGGTTTAACCACAATTTCCTGCTGACCGATCAGCCGTTCCACGGCCACCGCCAGCATTCCTTCGGTAGAAGCCAAAACCAGGACAGGAATTTCGTCTTGGGTCAAAGGGTCAGGAGAGGGGGCATCCGGCCCGACGACGCTGTATTCGAGCAAATCTTGCATCCTCACCAAACGAATAAATTCCTCTCGCCACCACAGCATCGGCTGATTGCCGGCGATGTGAACTTCCGAGGCTTTAATGTGCAGAATTTCCTCGACTGCATCCAGCGGCACTGCTATTTTATTGTGATCTGTCTTCACCATCAGTGCATCAGTAATCGACAGCAGCAGCGGCAGTTTGATAATAAAACTCGTACCTTTTCCCAGGCGAGAGTCTACCTTCACACTCCCCCGCACAGTCCGCAAATTTGTTCGCACCACGTCGAGCCCGACTCCCCGCCCCGAAAGGTCGCTGACCCCTTCTGTAGTGCTGAAACCCGACCAAAACAGAAAATCGTAGAGTTCGGCAATGGAAAATTCTTGAGCTTGTTCCTCCGTAGCCAAACCCCTTGTGACAACTTTACGGCGAATCATTTCCGGGTCAATGCCTCTGCCGTCATCGGCGACAGTAATAATCGTTTGGCCGCCTTGGTGGCGGGCTTCTATTTCTATTTGACCGCTGGCCGGCTTGCCGCTTGCTTTCCGAACTTCGGGCATTTCGATGCCGTGGTCGAAAGCGTTTCTCACTAAGTGTATTAAGGGGTCGCGCAAAGCATCGAGCAAACTTTCGTCAATTTTGGTATCTCTTCCCACTAGCAGCAGGTTGACTTCCTTATCGTATGTGAGGCACATCTCCCGCAGGGCTCTGGGCAAGTGATCGACGGCGCGACTGAAACTCACGACTCGCAACTGCATGACGCGGCTGCGTAGTTGTTCGGTAATGCGGCGCAGTTGGTCGGTACTGCGCTCGAATTTCATCGCTAAGGTGTCTAATTTGGTGGCGGAGTGAGAAATTGCTTGGGCAGTTTCGATGACTTCTGCGGCTGTCGAGTGGAACTCTGTATAACGATCCATCTCTAAGATATCGAAGTGAGCATGGGCCGGAGAGGATTTGCCGTTAGCGATCGTTGGGAATTCTGTTTCTGCTGCTGCAAGTTTTCCCAATCCAGAGTTCCCGTTTCCCCCCCTCCACTCTGCAAAGCTCAGTCTGTCGTATTCTTCTCGCAACTGACCGCCGAATTGGCTCAAATCTACGATATTGCGGCGGATGCGCTTGACTTCGCCGCGCAGTTCGGATTCTTGAAGTTCTAAATTTGTACGGTTGATGACTAATTCCCCGACTAGATTCACCAATTCAGTTAAGCGTTCTAAGTCTACCCGGATTGTCGGCCTTTGCGGGTTGGGGACTGGGAGAGTCGAGGAGGGGGGGACTGTCGGGGAGGGGGAGGGGGAGATTTCCGGGGGAGTCGGGGAGGGCGAGGGGGAAATTTCCGGGGGAGTCGGGGAGTCGGGGAGTTGGGGGGAGTCGGGGGGAGTCGGGGAGGGGGAGATTTTGGGGAGGTCGATCGCCCTTCCTTCCAATATTTGTTGGCGTGCGGTTTGCAAGTTTTGGGCGATCGCCCAACCCTCGGATTGCAACCGTTGTAGAGTCAAGTTTGGAGAGTCGATCAAATCTCTGATGGCTGCGGCGACTTTCCCAAAATCCGGCAATTGCAGCATTCCAGCCAAACCGGAGAGTTGGTAGTAAACCTGGTTGAGGGCGGTGACGCTTGTTGTCAAATCTGCCTCGGAAGCTTGGGAAAGCTCGGTTTCTAGGCGATTGAAGAGTGCCGGCACTTGGTGTTCAAAAATCTGTTTCAGGGTTTCCGGGGCGGCAGATTGGCTGACTGCGAGGACTGGCGCCGGTTCTGACTTGCCGTACTTGGCCTGCAACTGAGCGAAAATTTGGGCGATCGCCTCCAAGTTTTCCGTTTGATCTGGAGTTGTGACATCGGAATGTTGAACTGATTCGAGCGTAATCTTTTTGAGAGCATCCACCCCCTGCAGCAAAACACTCACAGTAGTCGGTTCCAGAGCCGACAAGTCTGTGCGATCGCGCAAAATGACAAAACAGTCCTCCAGCGTGTGAGCTGCGACAGACACGTTTTGAAAGCCCAACATCGAACCCGCACCTTTAATCGAGTGAGCCGCCCGAAACATTTCTTTAACTGCTGCTTGTCGCTCTTTCAAACCCGCAGATTCCATCGCCAGCAGATTCGTCTCCATCGACTGGAGAAACTCTTCGCATTCTGCGGTAAAAGCATCTATTAATTCGTTTAAATCGTCATCATTCATATTAGTTTGTTGTCTGTTGTCTGTTGACAGTTAACTGTTGTCTGTTGACAGTTAACTGTTGTTTGTTGTCTGTTGGCAGTTTATATATATAATATTTGCCGTTATTTAACTGTAATTGTTGTCAGGGTTGGTTCACGATTATCTATAAATTCGCATTCAGGATATTTGTCAACCCGCCCCGACAACAACGATAGTTATTAGTGATTCGTATAACAGTCAACTGTTAACTGTCAACTGTTAACTGTCAACTGTCAACTGTTAACTGTCAACTGTTAACTGTTGACTGTCAACTGAACTAACTGCGGAAATTCGCCACCGACTTTTGCAATTGGCCCAGAGAACCAGACAGGTCGTCCAAAGATGCTTTGACATCCGCACCTTTTTGTGCAGTCGTGTTAGCAATCTCGTTGACTTGCTGCATACTGTTAGCAATTCCCTCAGCCGAAACAGTTTGCTTGGCAGATGCGATAGTAATATTCTGCACCAAAGCATTCATTTCTCGACTAACTTCGATGATGGCATTGAGGTGAGTTTTAGCTTCGCTTGCCAGCTTAGTGCCTTCCACTACCTCCAGCGTCCCGGATTCCATTGCCTTCATCACTCGGCTGATTTCTTCTTGAATTGTACCGACAATTTCCGAGATTTCCTCAGTAGCGCCGGCGGATCTTTCTGCTAATTTCCGCACTTCTTCAGCAACAACTGCAAAGCCTAAACCTTGTTCGCCGGCTCGCGCCGCCTCAATAGTAGCATTCAGAGCTAATAAATTAGTTTGCGAAGCAAGTTGAGAAATCGAAGTCACAATTTTACCAATTTGCTGCGAAGATTCCCCCAAACGCTTCATCATTTTCGAGGTAGAGGCGATCGTCAACCGGAGCCCGTTAATGCCTTCGACAGCTCGATCGACCGCCATACCGCCGACTTCAGCCGTTTGAGAAGACTGCTGAGCCACTGTTTCGGCGCGCACCGAAACATCTCGCACGTCGCGGATCGAATTCACAATCCGCTCAATTTCGCGCATGATAGCAGATATTTTTGCTGCTTGAATTTCTGCCTGTTGGGTGAGTTGACTGGTATTGTTAATTGACTCGTCGGTGGCAGATGTTACCTGTTCGGCTAAAGTTTGAATTCCCGTTACCACTTTCCGCAGAGAACCGATTAAGAAGTTGAAAGAGTCGGCGACAGCACCTAAAACGTCGTTGGTCACTTCTGCCCTGACTGTCAAGTCGCCTTGAGCCGCGCCTTTAATTTCTCCCAACAATTTAAGGACTTGCTGCGTCAGAGAATCAGCTTCAGCTTTACGTTCTGCTGCCAATTTTTCTAGTCGTTCTTCTGCTTCTTTGCGCTCGGTGATGTCAAAGCGAATGGCGATATATTTAACTATTGTGCCGGTGGTATCAAAAATGGGAGAGATCGTCGAATCTACCCAATAAAACGAGCCATCTTTGCGCCGGTTTTTGACTTCCCCTTTCCACACCAAACCGCGAGAAATTGTCACCCACATTTCTTCAAAAAATGATTTGGGATGATAACCGGAATTGACGAGGCGGTGGTTGCGGTGCAGGAGTTCTCCTATGCTGTAACCGGAGATTTCAATGAATCCGTCGTTGACGTAGGTAATCATGCCTTGGACATCAGTTTCGCTGACGAGCGCCGATTCGTCGAGAGCATTCTGCCGCGTTTTGAGTTCTTGCAGCAAGCGTTCCTGTGCCTCGGCCAACTGCTGCATTCGCTGCTGGGATGCTCTTTGTTCGGTGACGTTGCGGCAAACCACTACGCCGCCTTTAAGCGCCCCCGTTTCGTCTTTGAGTGGCCGACCGTTAATTTTCACCCACACGCCCTCTGGCTTGCCTGCGTGGCGGGTGAAAAGGTCTACGTCGTCAACGGCTTCTCCTCGAACCGTGCGCGCTAAAGGTATTTCGGCTGGGGGAAAGGGAGTTACGGTATCGGGCAAGAATAAACCGTATCTTGTTGACCATTCGTCGGGAAGAGTATCTGTCGAACCCGTGCCAAAGATATCTTGGGCGGCGGGGTTGAACAACACAAAATTGTTATTTTCGTCGGCAGCAATTATGCCATCGCCAATGCTATTTATTAGCAGTTGCAAGAGATTGGTTTGTTGCCGAAATTGGTCTTCGGAACGGGCTAATTGGGCTGTCGTTTTTTCCAGTTGCACCATCGCCTGTTTGGTTTCGGTAACGTCGCGAGCCACTGCATACATGAGCTTTAGTTCGGTTACAGGTCGCACTTTCCACGACAGCCACCTGTAGGAACCGTCTTTGCAGCGGTAGCGATTTTCATAAGACTTTAATTCGGCGCCGCTGGCTACTTTTTCCGCTTGTTCTATGGTTGATTCGCGATCGTCTGGATGGACTAAATCGATATAATAGTTGTCTTCAAGTTCATGCGCCTTATAGCCGAGCGTGTTTTCCCAAGAGGGATTGATGCGCTTGAATTTGCCTTCAAAACTTATAATACAAACCAAGTCTAGGGAAAGGGTAAAAAATCGATCGCGCTCTTCTTCTGCTTTTTTGCGCTCGGTAATTTCGATCACCACACCCCCGACACCGATGGGTTTGCCGTCAGAGCCCGGCAAAGGAAAGTATGATGCTAGCCAATCTCGCACGACGCCCGGTTGGTTTAAGGTTGAGCCCGACATCTCAACGTTTAACAACGGTTGGTTGGTGACGAGAACTTGCTGCAACATCGGCTGTAGGGTATCGACCATTTCGGGTACAACTTCCCTCACCGTCTTACCGAGGTGTTCGGCCACTGAGGGGCCGGTGGTTTCCGCTAATTTATCGTTGACTTGCACGAAGCGCAACTGCTCGTCAAAAATAAACATTGAGGCCGGGGCGGCTTTGAAAAATGCGTCAAAGCGGGTTTGACGCACAACTAATTCTCGTTCTAAGGCTTTGCGATCGCTGATGTCGCGAGCTTCGGGAATCAGCAGCACCACTTTGCCGCTGTCGTCTACGATCGGCTTGAGGGAGAAGTCCACAGTTATCACAGCACCCCCAGCAACGAGCACGTCGGCTTCGTAGCGGACTACCTCGCCGGCGGCGGCTTTTGCGAGCGCAGCTTGCACTTTTTGCTTGGCTTCTGGGGAAATTTTCCACCACAAATTATCTACAAACTGCGTGCCTATGAAGTCTTCGCGCTCCACTCCGGCGACGGCGAGGGCTGTTTGGTTGACTTCCAAAACGGTTCCGTCTGGTTTGAGCAGCCCCACTAATTGGAACGATTGGTCAAAAATGGCTCGGAATAGTCTTTCGCGATCGCGCAGCATCTCTTCTGCGCGTTTGCGATCGCTGATGTCGCGAGTAACTGTTGCGAACCCCATAGGTTCGCCGGTTTCTGGGTTTTTGACTGTAAATAGGGTAAAGTCAACCGGAAAGTCTTGGCCGGTTTGAAAGTTCCTCAAGCGGAATTCACCCTGCCAAAAACCGTCTCGTACAGTAGCCGGCACGATTTCTTCTTTGAAAATCTTAGCATCTTCTACTGAGAAGAAGTCATACATACTTTTGCTTTTGACTTGTTCAATATTTTGCAATCCTACTTGTTTAAGTCCAGCGGCATTCAGGTATGTTCCCTGTCCCTCCAGGGTTGCTGTGCCGATAAAATCCGAGCTGTTTTCTACGATCGAAATCAATCTTTGCTTTTCGATTTCTGCTTGTTTGCGCTCCGTGATATCGTTGTTAGTTTCTAAAATGGCTTTGGGTTTCCCCTGTTCGTCTCGCTGCAAATTCCAGCGGCTAAATACGGTAATCTTGGTATCATAATTGGTGGTATGAATTACTTCTCCTTCCCAATAATCCTGCTCTTCTAACTGTGCCAAAATAGCTGCGAAAGGCTGGGGGAAAATGGTGTGCAGTAGAGTATGGGTGACTTTCCCCAAGGCTGCTTTTTTTGTCCAGCCGTACATCCGTTCGGCTCCCTGACTCCAATAATTAATCGTGCCGTCCATATCCCGAACGATCAAGGCGTCGCTTGCCAGGTCAAGCATTTGCAAGTTCTGCTGCAAGGCTTCTTCTGTGCGCTTGCTTTCTGTAATGTTGCGGGCGATAGTTGACAGAAATTCAATTTCTCCCTTCTCGGATTTGTTAGCAATAATTACTTGAGAAACTGGTATTTCTTGGCCGTCTAAAGTTCGCCACGTTGCCTCGCCGCTCCAGGTCCCCTCCCGGCAAGCTGCGGGGATGCCGACGTTGATAAGAGTGTCGATACTTTTGGGCGATGTCAGGTCGGAAATGCTGAATCCGGCTAAATCTGCGTTTTCGCCAACTCTCAACATTTCTTTGGCTGCGCGGTTGAGATAAATGGTGCGCTGTTGGGAGTCGGCGATGCCTACCCAGTCTGTTGTGGTTTCTAAAATTGCTTTGAACCGCAATAGTTCTTGTTCGGATTTGCGGCGCTGTGTGATGTCGCGTGCCAAGCCGAGCATTCCTAAAGTGTTGCCTTCTGCGTCTGTGAGAGGCAATTTCAGCGTGTCGAAGGTGTGTACTTTGCCGTCGGCTAAGGTGGCTGAGCCGTTGGAGTTCGGGGCGAGATGGTTGTCTGCCCGGAAGTTTTGGATTTGGTTCTGGGAATCGGTTTGGGCCTGGAAGCTGCCAAAGATTCGATCGACCGATATGCCTATTTCTGCGTCGTCTTTGCCGATAATTTCTGCTTGAGTTTTGCCGAAGGCGGTGGCGAAACTTGCATTGACTAGGGTATAGCGCGAGTTTCGATCTTTGACAAATATGCAGTCTGGCGTAGCGTCAATGACTGTCCGCAGCAAGTTTTGGGAGCTTTCTACTTCAGCGAGCGTCTGCCGCAGTTGTTCTTCCATTTGCACGCGCTTGGTGATATCTCTCATCGCGGAAACGAGAAATTTCCTGCCGTCGGTATCTACAAATGTAGATTTTTTGGCGGAGAGAAAGCGGGTGTTGCCTGCTGGGTCTATGAGGGTTTTTTGGATTTCGCTGCTGGTATTTGTCAATAAAACTAATTCGTCTTTTTCTCGATATCTCTGGGCTTCCTCTTTGGGCAAAAACTGGTCGTAAGATTTGCCAATTAGTTCTTCTCTGCTGTGACCTATGTATTGACAAAAGGCATCATTTAATATAATCCAGCGGTGCTGTTGGTCTTTGACATAAATCGGGTCGGGGATGCTGTTGAGGATGTTGTTTAAGAATAGTTCTGAGGTTTTTAATTGCTCTTGGGCTGCGGTGCGATCGAGAATTTCCTGTTCCAATTGTGCGTTAGTTTGCAGGATCTGCTCGGTTCTTTCATTCACTCGCTGCTCTAGTTCTGCGCTTAGCTTCTGCAATGCGGCTTCTGCCTGTTTGCGCTTGGTAATCTCCCGGCCTTCTGCGAGGATTTGAAATACTTCTCCTGTTGCATTTAACAGCGGCTTAAACGACAAGTCAATTACTGTTACCTGGTTGTTAGCTCCGGTGATTTCGTATTCTTCCCGGACAAAATTTCCGGCAGAAACTTGTTGAATGTTCGTTTTTAGGCGCTGCTGGTTGGTTGGGGATGATGCCCACCCTGGTATCAGCCAAAATTTCAGCCCCTGCACTTCTGATGCTGGGAAATCGCCCAATTTTAGCGCTGTCTGATTGGCTTCGATCAGAGTACCGTCTGCCTCCAATAATGCGATCGCTTGAAAAGCTTGGTCGAAGATTGCGTGAAATCGCTGGGTTGTTTCGCTCAGCGCTTGTTCTGTTTGTTTTTTAGCGTTAAGGATGCGGGTGGAACCTACTAAGAAGCCGTAGCGGTTGGACAAACTCAAAAAAGCGATCGCCGCAATTACAGTGATCCAATCGAACACAGTTTGCACTACCGCAGAGTGCGGCAGTCCTAGGTATTCGGCAGCGTGGCCGCTGTGGCCGAAAGCGCAGGTCCAAAATATGCCTGCTGTGACTGTGGCGAAGATGTCGAACCCGAATTGACGGTTTCGCCACATAGCTAAGCTGATTAGCCAAGCGATGACAAAGTAACATCCAGAAATGATGACATTAGCAGCCCCAGCTAGCAGCGATGGGGAGAAGTCAGGCAACGTCAGGGTTAAAGTCGTTGCGATCCAGGTATAGAGAATTTCGATCATAAAATTAAGGATGGGCAAATCGGATGCGGGCGATCGTTAGTTAAATGTATTGATGCAAAGCAGTTGCAGACTTAGGTTTATGGTGGCTTTTTACCAGCGTTCGGAATGGGCGATCGCTTCTACATCGACAATCATTAGCAAGCGTCCTTCGGAATTGTACAGACCTTTTAAGAATGGAGCTAGGTCGGGACTCACATCTAGTGCTGAGACAATGCGATCGGGATGGAGAGGTAAAACTCCTTCGACGCGGGAAACGGCTAATCCTAGGCGGATTCTCGACAACAATCTCACGTCTCGCGGATCGGGCGCTTCTACAACTAAGATGCGGCTGTTTGGGTGGTAGATGTCAACCGACTCAATACCGACGAACAGTCCGAAGTCTGCTGCTGCTAAGATTTCGCCCCGCAAGTTGGTTAATCCCAGCAAAAATGGCAGGGTGTTGGGAACCAGGGAAATCGGTTGTTCCTTGAGGGAAAGGACTTCCCGCACTGCCTCTAATTCTATGCCGAACAGACTGCCTCCCTGACCGAACAGGAGAAATTGCTTTGTTATACTTGTCTGATTCCCCCCTGCGGTGGGAGCCGTTATTTTCATGGCTTATTTTTTGTTTATAGTGTAGCTTACCAATTAGAATTTTGCTTTGACCCTAAAGTCGATCGCCGATCTAGTTTTTCTGCATCAGTTTTGGTGCGTCAAATGTTTATGTTAAATAAACCGCCGGTTGGCCAACAAGCAGGTTGCTATCATTAAATATAAAACTTTTATGGGTTTCAAAAACCCAGTTTCTTAAAAAAAACGGGGTTTGTCGGTATAATATTTTTTGGAAAGCTGCCGATCGCTTTATATTCAGATTACGGGGAAAGCAGGCGCTGCACTATGTGGAGGAGTTGCTGAGGTTCAAAGGGTTTGCTAACGTAAGCGTCTGCGCCTAAATCAGTTCCCCAAGCTTTATCGATCTCGGTGTTTTTATGAGTACAAAATACTACGGGCAATTTGGCAGTTGCGCGATCGCCCCGCAATTCTCTGATCACTTCAAACCCGTTCATTCGTGGCATCACTACATCTAAAACGACCAGAGCCGGAGGGGTTTTGCGGATCATGGCGATCGCTTCTTCGCCGTCGCCTGCCCGGATCACATCCATTCCGGCATCTTGAAGAATGCGGCAGATGATTTCTAGTTCGCTCTTAACGTCGTCCACGACTAAAATTTTTGACATATTCCACACTTCCTTGCTGTTATTGACAGCGGACTACGTTTATTCAGAAGCTGGCGCGACCGGCGGCGATGAGACTATACCGCTTTGCGGACAAATTAATGTACTTCTAAATACAATATAGCCGATCGTATGGCTGAAGGTTGGCGGTCAGCCATAAAAAGCGATAAAAATTTACTTTGCTAACGGAATCAATTTGAATAAATTAATCGGCAATTAGTAATGGATCGTTGGTAATTTGCGGTTGGGAAACCCACAGGTTTTAGTAGAAGGATCGATGGGAAGACCAAAGCCGGATTTGCTATGATATTGTTTTAGCTTTATTCCCACTCACCTAGTTGAGAGCATTGCCTAAAGAAGGTAGGGTTATTTTTTTATTAGCGCCAATAACAGCAAATTAAAAGTAGTTATAGCGGTATTGTTACTGGTGTTAAAATATTTTTTTTACTTAAAACACAGCCCAATATCGCTTAGTGAGCGCTATTATTTTCTTAATGAGACAAGTCAAAATAGAGGAGGATAACAAGGACATTTAAAGAATTTTATGGTGTGCGATTTATAATTGGGGGACAAATTCAATGGATCGCGCGGCAGTCCCATTTTACCCAGTAGAGGAGTGTTGCGTTCACCAAAACTACTACCAGCAGGCGATCGCCATCCTTGAGCTCGATCGTGGGCCCAGCAGCAAAGACTGCTGCAAGATGCGGTCAATCGATTTTAGATTTTAGATTTTAGATTTTACAATTGAAGAAAGCGCTCCCACTGATAAATCCGGGGGCTGCTGATGAGCATTCGGAGCTTTTTTCTCGTTTCACGGATGAATCCGCGGCCCCCGGATGACATTGCTTGATTGTCAAATTAGTCGGTGAGGGAGAGACGGCGATCGGCTATAATAAAGGGCTAGAGGAAAAGAACACCGAAAACCCGAAAATATGGTTGCCATCCAAAGAAATCTCAACATTGCCGCGCTAGAAGCAGAATACAGTCAAAAAACACCGCGAGACATTCTCAAATTTGCCCTAGAAAATTTTGACAATATCTCCATTTCTTTCAGCGGGGCTGAAGATGTAGTTCTGATCGATCTTGCCTCAAAAATTACTAAAAATTTCCGCGTTTTTACCCTAGATACCGGACGGCTGCACTCAGAAACTTATCAGTTTTTGGATCAAGTCAGAAAACATTACGGCATTAAATTAGAAGTAATGTTTCCCGATGCAGCAGAAGTACAAGCCCTAGTAGAAGAAAAGGGATTGTTTAGTTTTTATCAAGACGGTCACAAAGAATGCTGCGGCGTGCGGAAAGTCAAGCCGCTGCGCCGCAAACTGAATACTCTCGATGCTTGGATTACTGGTCAGCGGAAAGACCAAAGTCCCAGCACCCGCAACGGTATTCCAGTTATTGAAGTTGACACTGCATTCTCCACTCCCGACCATGAATTAATTAAATTCAACCCCTTAGCAAACTGGTCTTCCGCAGAGGTTTGGGAATACATTCGCGCTTTGGATGTGCCTTACAACAAGTTGCACGAACGCGGTTTTGTAAGTATTGGTTGCGAACCTTGTACGAAGCCGATATTGCCGAACCAACACGAACGCGAAGGTCGCTGGTGGTGGGAAGAAGCGACCGTAAAAGAGTGCGGTTTGCACGCTGGTAACGCGCAAAAATAGTAAATCACTTAAGGAGTAAGGTGCGCCTAGCGCACCAAAAAAATAGTAGGGTGCGCCTAGCGCACCTTACCCAACCCAAAAATAAATGCACTTCACATAAATCGTAGCCGAAGAATTCGCAATTAAAATAAACACAAATTAAGCTGACCTTGCCCTAGAACTTTGATATAATGAGCGACATTCAGAATAAATACTAGCGGAATAATTCGCAATTAAAATAAACACAAATCAAGCTGAGTTTGGCCTAGAACTTTGATAGAATGATCAACATTCAGAAAAGTTTTTAAAGTAGGTACTATATGCTCGCCTCAACTAGCGAATTGCTGAACACAGCCTTGAGAAATGGTTATGCGATCGGCGCTTTTAACGTCTACAACCTCGAAGGAGTAAAAGCCGTCATCAAAGCGGCCGAAGCGCTGCACAGTCCTGCTATACTGCAACTTCACCCCAGCGCCCTCCTATACGGTAAATCGCCTTTAGTCGCGCTGTGCCTCAAAGCGGCCCGCACATCTTTCGTGCCGATCGCAGTACACTTAGATCACGGCACCTCAGAAAAAGACATTCAAATCGGTCTAGCCGCGGGCATTAAATCCATTATGGCAGACGGTTCTCCTTTGCCATACGAACAAAACTTAATATTTAGCCGGGAAATGACTAAATTAGCCCACGCTAACGGTGCGGCAGTTGAAGCAGAAATCGGCAGAATTAGTGGCAGGGAAGACCGTTTGACAATCGATGAGAAAGCCGCAAGGATGACCGATCCAGTGGCAGCAGTAGAGTTTATCAAAGAAACTAAGGTGAATTTTTTAGCCGTAACAATTGGTAACGTTCACGGCAAATATTTA
This sequence comes from Microcoleus sp. B3-D2, assembly GCF_036705345.1. NCBI lineage: Bacteria > Bacillati > Cyanobacteriota > Cyanophyceae > Oscillatoriales > Microcoleaceae > Microcoleus > Microcoleus sp. B3-D2. Next base: position 5,477 of record NZ_JAUBUG010000058.1, on the reverse strand, counting down.
AGCCAACCAAAACTAGATTTTCCTCGTTTGGAAAAAATCCGGGCTGCTGTTTCAGTGCCCTTAGTGATGCACGGTGCTAGCGGCTTGCCGGAATCAATGATTCATCAATGTATTGAATTCGGAGTATCGAAATTTAATGTGAATACAGAAGTTCGCGAAGCTTATATGGACGTGTTAAAAAGTAGCATTTCTGAGGCACATCCGGATTTGTTGGAAATAATGGAAAAAGCTATCGATGCCATGCGATGGGTCATTTCTGACAAACTGCAACTTTTCGGTTCTGTCGGTAAAGCTTATTTGCATCACTCTGTCGAGACGGCTGAATTGACCGCAAAGAGTACCCGCAACAAACAAACAAGCCGCAACCAATCCAGTTTCGATCAAAGGTTAAAGCCTGTGTATAGTGAGGCCTTGAGTCTTATGTTGAAGTAAAAAAAAACTAAAGTCCTGACTGCGAACCCGTTTTTAGTCAGGACTTCAGTCCTCTCTAACCGTTTAAAAATCGATCGGGGTCGATGCCAGATTCCCGCAGCCGCCGAATTAAAGGCTGCAATTGAGCTTCCGCTGACTCGGCCCGCTGCCGTTGCTGTTTCGCTTCAGTCAGAATCCAATTGCCATCAACATCATACCAGCGCAGCCACAGTCGATCGATTTCCTGAAACTCTGCCACAAACCCAAGCCCAAAATTAGGTCACCCATCCACACTCGCGACTAGGGCAATTCTAATTCTTGATAGTGTCCGCCCTTCAATTCAAACACTCGCAATTTGTTAGTATAGCGGCTGAAAACAGCATAAACAGAAACCCACAAATTTGGCTGGTAAACATCCCATTTTATCGGCGGTTCCTCCTTCGTCTCCGCCTCCAAAACTGGCTCGTTACCCGCAGCGTTTCCAGACTGAGGTGGCAAATTTTCCTCATCCGTATTGTCGCCTAAATCTTCTTTTTCCGTTCCCCGCGAAAGCAGTTCTACAATTACAAAAGAATTCACCCCTTCTTGCCAAATAACGTAACTCATCCGCTGTTCGGAGCTATCGTCAAGTCGGGGAACTCCCACAACTGCAAACCAATCCGGCCGCTTGTGCCACAGAGTATGATGCACCTCCTAATAAAGGTTTATGTCGGTGCCGCTAAATATCTCAGAAGCTGGATAATTCCGAGGCCGAAACGTCAGGCTCAACAACTGCGGCTGCAAATCGTGAAATTCGTCCCGCAAACCAGGTTCCTCCGGGTCTTCGCTGGGTAAATCGTACATCGTCGGCAGCGTTTATCTGGGCGATCGCAGCGGATCTGTTTGCGGCACAGGATATTATTTAAAAAGCAACATATAATATTGAGAAATGACTGCATTTATGCTAACATCATTTTTTTAATACTTGCAGGACGAGCGCCAACACCCTGTAAAACGTTTATTGCCAACTTTTCTTCCTCTCTTTTGTGAAGTCAATCTCACCTCTTAAATCTCAAATCGACTGAGCCGAAATTCTGCACTATGATCGACATTCCTCAACTGATTGCTCAAGAACTTTCCATTAATCTGTCTCAAGTCAATAATGCTCTGGAACTTTTCGCCGAGGGAGCAACTATTCCGTTTATTGCCCGCTACCGCAAAGAACGCACGGATTTGTTGAATGAAATTCAGTTGCGCGATATCTCCGATCGCTTCACCTATCTGACGGAAATTGAAGAGCGCAAAAAGTCGATTTTAGATACGATTAGCTCTCAGGGGAAACTCACTGAAGAACTGCAAGCAAAAATCGAATCGTGTTTGCAAAAAAACGAACTAGAAGACCTTTATCTGCCTTACAAACCAAAGCGGCGGACGCGAGCGACAATTGCTAGGGAAAAAGGTTTGGAACCGCTGGCAAATTTTATCAAATCTCTGAACTTACCGACGGCTAAACCAGCAGATTTGGAGGCGGAATCCGCTAAATACATTTCGGAAGAAAAGGGAGTGAAAACAGCAGAAGAAGCTCTCAAAGGTGCTGCGGATATTTTGGCGGAGGCGGTTTCGGAAAAAGCAGAATTGCGGGCTTATTTGCGAGAATTTTTGATGAAAACAGGAGTTTTTGTCTCTAAAATTAAAGATGATTTTCCGGAAGGAAGCACTAAATTTGAAATGTACCGCAATTACCAAGTTGCAGCGAGAAGCGTTCAGTCGCACAATATGTTAGCGCTGTTTCGCGGGGAAACGGAAGGAGTCTTAGATTTGGAACTGGCTTTTGATGAATCTGCAGTGATGGCTTATTTGGAAGCTCAGGAAATTAGAACTAGGATACCGGAAGTTAAAGAGTTTTATCGATCGACTTTGAAGGATGCCTTCAACCGACTGATGAAGACTTCGTTAATTACAGAAGTGCGATCGCACAACAAAGCCATCGCTGATATCGAGTCGATCGCCACTTTTGAAACCAACCTCCGCGAGTTGCTGCTGTCGGCGCCGGCGGGAATGAAACCCACATTGGCGATCGATCCGGGATTTCGCACGGGGTGCAAAGTTTCCGCCCTTGACGAAACCGGGCAATTTTTAGAATATCAAGCAATTTTCCCCCACCAAGCGGCAGGTCAGCGCCAGCAAGCTGGTAAAATTGTCAAGCATTTAATTGAAAAATATAAAATTGAATTAATCGCGATCGGCAACGGTACAGCTTCCCGGGAAACAGACGAATTTGTTTCGGAAGTTTTGGCAGAAATGGACAGGAAACCGATTAAAGTCATGGTGAATGAATCCGGTGCATCGATTTATTCAGCAAGCGAAGTGGCGATCGCCGAATTTCCAGACCTCGACATCACCGTCCGCGGCGCAGTCAGCATCGGACGGCGCTTGCAAGACCCCCTCGCCGAACTCGTGAAAATCGACCCGAAATCAATAGGAGTCGGTCAATACCAGCACGATGTTGACCAAAAATTGCTCAAAAAGAAACTCGACGAAACAGTCGAAAGCTGCGTTAATTATGTCGGAGTTGACTTAAACACAGCCTCCAAAGAACTGCTGACATTTGTATCGGGAATGACGGCAACAGTTGCCAAAAATATCGTCAATTACCGCAACGAAAACGGCGCATTTAAAAATCGCCGCCAACTCCTGAAAGTTCCCAAACTCGGGCCAAAAGCTTTTGAACAAGCAGCCGGGTTTCTCCGCATTCGCGGCGGCGAAAACCCCCTGGACAATACAGCAGTTCATCCCGAAAGTTATCCTGTAGTGCAGGCGATCGCCAAGGATTTAGACTTGCCTCTGACTGAAATAACACAAATTTCGGAAAAAATCAAGAGTGTAAACATCAAGAAATATGTCACAGAAAAAGTGGGAGAACCAACACTCCGAGACATTATTTCCGAACTAGAAAAACCGGGAAGAGACCCGCGAGCCGAGTTTAAATATGCCACTTTCCAAGCAGGAATCAAAGAAATCTCCGACTTGCAAGTTGGCATGGAATTAGAAGGAATAATCACGAATGTAGCTAACTTTGGAGCCTTTGTTGATGTGGGGGTGCACCAAGATGGTTTGGTTCACGTTTCTCAATTAGCCGATCGCTTTGTAGATGACCCCAAACAGATTGTCAAAGTCGGACAAGTGGTGAAAGTGCGGGTTTTGGAGGTGAATGAGAAGTTAAAGCGGGTTAGTTTGACAATGAAGCTGCAAGAAAAACCGCAACCGCAAAATGGCAATAGCGCGAGGCTTCCGGCCCCGCGCCGACGTTAAAAGTTTGGGGGAAAGGTGAAAAAGGGCGATGGCGTCCCGCCCCGCAAGCTACGGCTATAATTGTGCCTCACCAACCTCAAAATTATATGGTTGCAAGTAAAAGCGACACCTACGTCTCTCCTGAAGATTATTTAGCAGCCGAGAAAGTCAATCCGATCGAACACGAGTACAGGCACGGCAAAATCTATACAAAAGCAGGAAAAAGCAAACCTCATGTCATTATTATGGGGAACGTATCTGTACTTTTGAAAAATCATCTTCGGGGAAGTGGCTGCATACCTTACATGGCAGATATGAAAGTTTGGGAGGAGACATCTAATTTTTTTGGTAGTGGTGAATAGTAATGGTCAACAGCGAAGAGAGGCATTGTAATGATGCACCAACTACCAAATTGCACCAATGCAATGGTTGAATATCCTCGCTTACCAGCTTACCATTACTATGCTTCACTACCCAAAAAGAATCAATCAAATCTGTTTAAAGCCGCTCAAAAAGTAGTCAAATCTCAGAGTGAGAGCGACAAAAATCAAACCCACGAACACCTACATGGACGCACAACAACTCGAATCACCACAATTTATGCCATTGCTCCTCAATTATTACCCCTGTGGGCGGGCGCCAAACACATAATTGCGATCGAGAGAACTGGCAGCAGATGGTAAGGGAAAAAAAGTCGTCGTCGATTGATTGATTTCCATGAAGCACATTATTATTTAAGTAGTTTGGATGGGTCGCCTCATCAATTTGCCGATGCAATTCGGGGACACTGGCTAATTGAGAATCGACTGCATTGGGTTAAAGAGGTGACCTTAAATGAGGATAACTGTATTCATCGCGGTGGCAACGCACCTGCTAATTGGGCAACGGTTAGACAATTTTTAGTATCGCTCGCTCGGATGAATGGTACAAATACTCTTCCACAAGCTTTAAGATTGATGACCACCCAGCTCGAAAAGCTTTGTGAGTTGCTTTTCGGTTTTCAGTGTCCAGACAAACCAGTTAAATCTTTCACGTAGCATCATCAAATTGCCCGATCGGCTTAGTTTATTTTTTCGCCAATTAATCCACCCTGCTTCCCTTGCTGCTGTATGTGGGAGAAACGCACCGCACTCCCAAACAACGGTAGATGAGCCATGATTGCCATCGCTACGTTGCCAACTACATCGAACTTCATCGGCGTTATTCCCTGGATGTGGCTGTGGCTATTGCGTTTTGGTACGGAGCGCCACTTAACGGGACTTGAACAAAATTCAAGCCCAAACATAGCCCAAACCTGCTAGGTGTATGGCAAATACGTCACCATTATCTTGGAGCCAACCGACAAATCTATAAGATACAGCATATTCCAGGTTTATGAAGTACAGTAGCAGCAGCTTGTAAACCAGTTTTTTAAGTGCTTAGGATTGACCAAATCAAGAGCCGTAGCCAGCAAAATGTCAACCATCTTAGTAGTGGTTGGCGAGAACTGACGTAAAAAAGACTTGAGTTGCGACCACCATAATTCTATAGGATTGAAGTCGGGAGAATAGGGTGATAAGTTTAGTAAACTAGCACCAGCGGCTTGTATCAATGGTTCAATAGTCCCCAACTTGTGAGCTGGTAGATTATCCATAACAACTACTGCACCCTCCCATAAGGAGAGGCACTAAAAAATGTTTAATAAAGACTTCAAAAGCTCTGCCATCCAGTGACCCATTGAGTGTCATTAATCCTACGACTTTTTTTAAGCTAATTGCTCCGACGACCGTGACTTTGGCGCCGCGATAAAATGGTTT
>NZ_JAUBUG010000187.1:0-1466 GCF_036705345.1 Microcoleus sp. B3-D2 | reverse complement strand
GCAAAGTCATCCTTGCCGTAATGCAGATCGACCTGGGTGCGGTGCCGCGACAGCGCGACATAGGCCCCATGGCTATCCATGCCCGGCGTCGCCAGCAGTTTGACCTGGTCCACGGTCATGCCCTGCGCCTTGTGGATGGTCGCTGCATAGCCGTGATCCAGATGCGCATAATCCTTGAGATCGAACGCCACTGCTTTGCCATCGTCGAGCTTCACCGACATGCGCAGCGCGCTGACGCTCTCGACCGTACCCAGCGATCCGTTCTTCACGCCCAGCGAGCGTTCGTTCTTCAGGAACATAACCCGGTCGCCGTCGGCAAACTGCCGCGTGCCGCGCTCGACCTTGAGCGCGACGTCATCGCCAAGATCGCCGCTGGCTCGCACCTTCTCACGCACAGCCTCGTTGAGCGCTCTGACCTCATCATTGGTGTGCGAAAGGATGATCCGGCTGGCATCCGGTTTCGCCTGCCGGTCGCGATCCCAGGCATCGACCAGAGCAGCGCGCGCAGCTTCGCGCGTTTCGGCAACATGGACGCTGCCTGCTTCCTCATAGCGCCCCAACGCCTCACCCGTCCTGCCGGTAGCAAGCTCGCGCGTCGCCTCGCGCTGCCACTCGATCTGCTGCCGCCGGATTGATGCAATCTCCACCGCACCATGCCGCTCAGCCGCAGCCCGAAACGCAGCGCCTGCCTCGATCGCCTGAAGCTGCTGCGGATCGCCAACCATCACGACTTTGGCCCCGTGCTGCTGTGCGTGCGACACAACGCGCTCCATCTGCCGCGTGCCGAGCATCCCGGCCTCGTCAATCACGAGGATATGCTTGCTGGTGAGCAGCTCCCTGCCCTGCCCCCATTGATGCTCCAGACTGGCCAGCGTGCGCGAAGGGATGCGCGAGCCTTGCTCCAGCCCCTCGGCTGCAATGCCGGAGAGCGCTGCACCCTGCACCGTATAGCCAGCGCGCTGCCATGCCTCACACGCAACACCCAGCATCGCGCTTTTCCCCGTTCCGGCATATCCAATGACATTGCTGACGCCCTTTGCCGATGTGACATGCTCCAGCGCCCCGCGCTGCTCAGCCGACAGGTCCATTCCGCGCGACTTTGCATTGGCCAGTGCCAGCTCGCGATAGCGTTCGGGCACGGCATGGCTGCGGCGTCCTTCAAGCCGGATCGTCGCACGCTCCAGCCGCTGCTCGGTCTCCAGCATCTCGCGCGAAGTGAACCGGTCGTTGCCTTTCCCGTCCTTGCCCAGCGCAACGAGCTCTGGCGCGTTCTTCACCGCCGACATCACCGCATCGAACTGCTCTTTGTCGGCGCTGTGCCGGTGGGCAAACATCGCAAGGTCGCGCGTCGTGAACGTAGCCTGCTGATGCGTGATAGCGTTCAATGCAATGTTCGGATCGGCGATGATCTTCTCGCCGTTCGATCGCGCAATACCGGCATGCTCGGCCAGCCGCTCGGGCAAAAG